>CAYRHK010000352.1:0-2382 GCA_964423825.1 uncultured Terricaulis sp.
CGCCGAGGTCGGTGGAGACGTTGGCGTCGGTGGGCTGCAGTGCGCGACTGGATCAAGCTGCAGCAGCGGCGTTCCGCGATTCCGGCGCCCGACCAGATGCTCATCGAGACCTTTCCGCGCGGCCACAAACATTATCTTGTTTGTTACCCGTTCGAGGGCCGCCTCGCGCACCAGACATTGGGCATGCTGATCACGCGCCGGCTCGAGCGCATGAACAAGCATCCGCTGGGCTTTCTCGCCAGCGAATACGCCATGTGCGTCTGGGGACTGGAGCCGATGGGCGACCTCGATTTCGCGGCGCTGTTCGATGAAGACATGCTGGGCGACGATCTTGAAAGCTGGCTAGCCGAGTCGACTTTAATGAAGCGCACGTTCGGCAATTGCGCCATGATCGCCGGCATGATCGTGCGCAATGTCGTCGGCGCCGAGCGCAAGCGCGGGCGCGACGTGACTTTTTCGGCCGATCTCATCTACGACGTGCTCAAGCAATACGAGCCCGATCACATCTTGTTGCAGGCCGCGTTCGCGGATGCAGGGGAGGGCTATCTCGATCTGCGCCGGCTTGGCGCGTTGCTACGCCGCGTGAGAGGCGCGATCGTGCACAAGGACTTGCCCCACGTCTCGCCGTTCGCCGCGCCGGTGATGTTGGAAGTCGGGCGCGTGCCGATCCAGGGCGCGGCGGAAGAGGCAATCCTGGAGGACGCGGCGAGCTTGATTGCGGAGGCTATGGGGCCGTGAGCCCTCGCGCTCGTCATTCCGTCGCATCGCGCAGCGATGAACCCGGAACCCAGTGGATGACAGAGCGCCGTGCGTTTGCCCCTGGGTTCCGGATCGCGACTACGTCGCGTCCGGAATGACGAGTCCGTTTTTCGCCGCGCGTATACATTCGCTACTTCGGCAATCGAAAGCTCGGGTTTTCAATCCAGTGATAGATGAATTCTGCTGTCACGACGTGGGAATGTGGCCCGATGCGGGTCAGTCCTGCGATGCCTTCGGGTACTCCATCCAAGCGGAGTTGCCCATCGAGCCAGATAACGCCATCCAAAATCGTTGAAAGACGGCTGGCCAGCATCGCGAGCAGGATATGATCCACGGTTTGATTGCACATTGCGGCCAATCCGACTTGACCCTGCGGTGTAAAGCCAACCTGCACGATGCGGAGGAGATCGGGTTCGACTTCGGCGTCCGTTGTTTCGCCGCCAAACCACATGAAGAAAGGTCGACCGGCAATATGAAAATCTCGATGCCTCCCGGTACTGCCCAATCCGCCTGATAGGGCGGACACCAGCATTTCGACCTCCTGCCGATTGGCCCCAGGCATCTTCCGAGGAGTGAGGATGAGAACCGCTGGACCAGCCATCTGTGCATAGTGACTAAAACGGTGACGGTCCGCTACGGGCTAATGACTATCACCCAAACAGCTCCCCCATCCGCAGCGCCACGCTCGGCGCCGCCAGCGGCGTGATCGCATCGCTCGGCGCCACCTCGCGCACGTCGCCATAGCCTTGCGCGCTCGGCTTGCGATGCACCCATGTGGTCAAGCTCTCCGCGTCGACGACCCAATAATCCTCAATGCCGGCGCTTGCATATTTCAATGCCTTGTCGGTGCGGTCGCGCGCTAGGCTCGTCACCGCCACCTCGATCACCAGCTTCATCTGCGCGGGTTCGGGGATGTCGGCGCGTCCGCGCGGTTCGAACCAGAAAAGGTCGGGCTCCAGCAGCGTGCGTTCGCCGATGCGGAGCGGGCCGGTGGGGCCGACCATCAAACCAGGCGGCATGTGGTGCACCAGCCACGCGAGAAGCACGGCCTTGACGTTGAAGTGTGTTCCGCCCTCGCTCGGCGCCACGACGATCTCCCCATCCCACAGCTCGACATGCTCGCCCTCGGCGAAAACGTCGGTGGCCGCGACGGCGAGGAATTCGTCGACCGTGAACAGGCGGCGCGCCTCTTGGACGCCGGGGGCAACGGGAGCGTTCATACGCCCAGTATGCCGCAACGGCGCCCGTCGCGCCAGCGGCTAGCCGCGTTGCGGGGCGCGCGAAACTGGCGCAACCTGTCTCAAAAAAGGGGGGACGCCATGCGCGCGCTGATCGCGATTTCATTGTTGGCGACGCTGCCGGGGCTGGCGCACGCGCAGGCGAGCGACGCCACCCGCGTCGCCAATGCCGCGTTCGCCGAAACACTTCCTTGGGCGGATCGCGAAGACGAAGACTTCGCGTCGCGTGGTTTCATCGCGGCGTGGGGTGAACCGCAAATTCGCGCCGCGGATGGGCGCGTGATCTGGGACTTCACCGCTTACGATTTCCTTCAAGGCGCGGCGCCGGAAACCGTGAACCCCAGCCTCTGGCGCCATGCGCAATTGCTGGCGCGCGCCGGGCTCT
>CAYRHK010000353.1:0-2379 GCA_964423825.1 uncultured Terricaulis sp.
CGTGTCGATGCTCGGAATCAGTGGACGCTTCAGTCAATTTCTGGCCGTCCGGACATATTGAATCCAGCGGCCACGGAGACCTTTCTTGCGCTAACTCATGCTCGTTATCGCGCGGCGGTTGGAAATCACTTTGGCAAAACGATTCAACTGGTGTTTACCGACGAACCAGCATTCCCCGCCGTCCGCGAAGGCCGGGAAATCCCCTGGACGAACGAAGGCGAACCGCTGTTCGCCAATCGCTATGGCTACACGCTCGCCGAGCCAAAGACGCTGACGATTTGGGAAGCCCAGTTCGGCGACTTCGTGAACGGCGCCCAGGTCGTCATCGACCAATTCATCTCTTCCGGCGAACGCAAATGGTTGCGCATGTCCGGCTTGGTGCTGCTGCTTCCGCACGGCTACGAGGGGCAGGGGCCTGAGCACTCGTCGGCGCGCATCGAGCGGTTTTTGCAGCAATGCGCCGAAGACAATATGCAGGTGATCAATTGCACGACGCCCGCGAATTATTTCCACGCGCTGCGGCGCCAGATGCACCGCGACTTCCGCAAGCCGTTGATCGTCTTCGCTCCCAAGTCGCTCTTGCGCCACAAGAAGTGCCAATCGGCGCTGGCGGAAATGGGGCCGGGGACATCGTTCCATCGCGTGCTGTGGGATGACGCGCAACTTCACAACGGCAATACGACGACTGCATTGAAGCCCGACGCGGACATCCGACGTGTCGTGCTTTGCGCCGGCAAGGTCTACTATGACCTGCTCGACGAACGCGAGAAGCGCAACCGAAACGACGTCTACTTGCTACGCCTCGAGCAGTTCTACCCGTGGCCAATGAAGTCGGTGATGGCAGAGCTTGCACGCTTCCCCAATGCCGAACTTGTCTGGTGCCAGGAAGAACCCAAGAACATGGGCGCCTGGACCTTCGTCGACCCATGGCTCGAACTCACCCTCGAAAAACTCGACATAAAAGCCAAGCGCGCCCGCTACGCCGGACGCCCCGCAAGCGCTTCCACCGCCGCAGGCCTGATGTCGAAGCACCTGAAGGAGCTTGAGACGCTCCTTGAGGAGGCTCTCGGGTGAGCGCGGTGAGCGGATCATGTCATTGCGGCGCAGTCCGCTTTGAGGTCGAGGAGCCCGAGTGGGTGCTCGACTGCAATTGCTCGCATTGTCGGCTCTATGGCGGCCTCTGGGCATACTATCCGCAGCGAGAAATCCGTTTCTCCGCGACGCCTGAGACCTTTGTTTACATGTGGGGCGACCGCATGTTGGAGTTCCATCATTGCCGCATCTGCGGATGCGCAACCCACATGACCGAACACGGAAGCGACGACGCCGAACGCATCGCCGTCAATGCCCGCTTGATAAGAGGTTTGGACCCCAAGCGCACGCGGCTCGTACAAAAGAACAACGGCAATGACGGTGTGTTTTGGACCAAATCCGATTCACCTGTCTTGCCGAGTCACGATGCGCCACCAGTAACAAAGTGATGTGAGATGACAGACATTGTAGTGCCAACCCTTGGTGAGAGCGTCAGCGAAGCCACCGTCGCCAAATGGCTCAAGAGATCCGGCGACAGCGTTCGCAAGGACGAGACGTTGGTGGAACTTGAAACCGACAAAGTGTCGGTAGAGGTCTCAGCACCAGAAGCTGGAGTGCTGAGCGAGATTTTGGCAATTGAAGGCGCGACCGTCACTATCGGCGCGCTGCTCGGCCGCATGGGCGGCGCCGTCGTGCAGCCCGCTGCCGCCGCTTCGCCCTCGGCCGCGCCGCCGACGCCCGCGCCGAGCGCCGCGCCTCAGGCGCCGCCCTCCGTTCAGCGCATCGCTGCCGAAGCCGGCGTCAATGTGAGCGGTGTGAGCGGCAGCGGCAGGGATGGGCGTCTCACCAAGGCGGATGCGCTGTCGCTTGTCAGCAAACAAGCGGCGTCGGCTCCGATGCCCGCTCCTGTCGCCGTCGCGCCGACCGCCGTGGCCCCGCGCGCGCTTGGCGAGCGCGAGGAGCGCGTGAAGATGACGCGTCTGCGCCAAACCATCGCGCGGCGCTTGAAGGAAGCGCAAAGCACCGCCGCGATGCTGACTACATTCAACGAAGCCGACATGTCGGCGATCATGGCCGCGCGCGCCAAATACAAGAACGACTTTGAGCTAAAGCACGGCGTCAAACTCGGCTTCATGAGCTTCTTCGTGAAGGCCTGCGTCGCTGCGCTGAAGGAAATCCCCAACGTCAACGCCGAGATCGATGGCGACGACATCATCTACAAGAACTTCTACGACATCGGCATCGCCGTCGGCACCGATCGCGGCCTCGTTGTGCCGGTCGTGCGCGACGCCGATCACAAATCGATGGCCGAGATCGAAAAGGAAATCGGCGAACTTGGCATCAAGG
>CAYRHK010000354.1:0-2368 GCA_964423825.1 uncultured Terricaulis sp.
GCTTGCGCCTTTTTTATGCGGCCCGCGCGGTTCGCCGCGGTCGACGCGGTAGGTGACCGACAACGCGTCGGCGTCGGTCATCGCCGCCTGGATGCGCGGCCACGGGCACAGGAACGTGCACACCTGCTCGCGCATAGTGCCCGCGAGCGCGTACGTCGTAAACGTGAGCACGCCGATGAAAATGTAGACGACCGGGGAGGCGGCGCCCGTGAATATCTCGCGGAACAGGGTCGGCGCATCCCCGAAATAAAAGATCCACGCGCCGCCGGTTGCAGCAGCGATTAGCAGCCAGACAATGTGCTTTCCTGTCTTGCGCGCCGCCTTGTTTAGGCTGAGCGGCGCCTTGTCGAGACGAATACGGGCGTTGCGGTCGCCCTCGAAGAAGCGCTCGACGTAAATGTAAAGATCGGTCCAAACCGTCTGTGGGCAGGCGTAGCCGCACCAAACGCGCCCGAACAAAGCCGAGGAGAGAAAGATGCCGAACGAAGCCAAGACCAGCAGACCGGTTATATAGTACACCTCCTGTGGCCACAGTTCGATGAAGAAAAAGAAGAAGCGCCGCCCTTCGAAGTCAACGAGCACCGCTTGGTCGGGGCGCCCCTCCCCGCGATCCCAGCGCAGCCACGGCGTCAGGTAATAGATCGCCAGCAGCACCACCATCGCCGCCCATTTCAAGGTGCGGAAGCCGCCGTGCACGAGTTTGGGGTAGATTTGTTGGCGCTTCTTGTAGAGATCGCGCGCGGCCTTTGAGTTGACGGCCTGTGCGTCGATATCGTGCTCGTCCTCACGTACGCGCGTATCGATGAGAGTGGTCTTCGTCATGTCACGTCACTGCCCGACTCATGCAAACGCCGCGCTGAGCCTAGTCAAACCAGGCCAAGCGCGGCGCAAGCTTAGCAGAAAACCTCAGGGCGCGGGGGTCGGTTGCGCAGGAGCTGCTGTCGGCGCAGCCGGCGGCGCGTCCGGCTCGCCACCACCCATCTGGTGTACATAATAGGCCAATGCGCGGAGAACGCCTGGATCAAAACGCGCTTCCCAGGTTGGCATCACGCCACCGCGCCCGAGTTCCACCTGCCGGCGGATTTCCTCGCGGGTTCCACCATAGAGCCAGACATCGTCGACCAGGCTGGGCGCCCCGAGCGCGCGATCGCCAGCACCGGTTGCGCCGTGGCAAACCCCACACTGCTCCTGGTACACGACAGCGCCGCGCGCCGAGGCCGCCGCATCCGGTTCAAGACGCGCGTTTGCCGCAGAGATCGATATGACGTACTCCGTGACGTCGCCAATTTGGCCGGCCGTCAGTAAGGCGTCGCGTCCGTAGGCGGGCATCGCCGAGTTGCGCGTTTCTGGATGATCGGCGCGAATGCCGACGCGCAGCGTATGTTCGATGTCAGCCATCGTGCCGCCCCAAATCCAGACGTCGTCTGCTAGCACGGGATAGCCCGGCGCCCCGGCGCCGCCGGCGCCGTGACAGGTGGCGCAATTGTCGCCGAAGGCGGACTGGCCCGCAGCGCGCGCAAACTCCTGAAGCTCTGGGTCATTGGCGATTTCAGCGCCGGTTGCGTTCGCCAGCCTCTGGAACATCGGTCCGCGCGCCGCCTCAAGCGTCGAAATCTCCGCGGCGACGTTGCGGCGGTCCGAGAAGTTGAGCGCGCCCGGCGTGAAGCCATTGGCCAGCGGCCAAGCGGGCATCAGCACCCAGTAAACGACCGAGATCACGATGGTGCCGTAGAAGATGTACAGCCACCAACGCGGCAACGGCGTGTCGAGCTCTCTCAGGCCGTCCCATTCATGACCGGTAGTTTCTGTGCCGCTGTGGGCGTCGCGTTCACGTGGTTCGGCCATCTTCATCCCCGTCCGTCAGCGGCGCGCGCGCCGCACGTTCAAACTCTGCGCGGTTGTTTGGCCAGAGCGCGTAGATCACGACTGCCGCGAAGAGCGCCGCTAGCAACACCAGCCCCCACGACTGCGCGAATTGCGTGGCTTGTTCGTAAGTCATCGGGTCACCGATTGTTCTCAGGCGCGTCGGCCTGGTAGGTCGAGAAGTCGACGCCTGCGCCAAGCATCTGCAGATAAGCAATCAGGGCGTCCATTTCGGTGACGCGAGAGGGATCGCCGTCGAAATCAGCGACAACCGCTCCGGGGTAGCGCGCCTCGAAGTCGTAGCGGCCATCGCCCATGGGCTCGGCTTGGGCGCGCGCGTCAGCCGCGGCATTTGCGAGCTGCTCGTCTGAATATGGCACGCTCAGCATGCGATTGACCCGCACGTGGTCGCCTAGCAGGTCCACGTTCAAGTCGGCGCGCGCAAGGAACGCATAGGGCGGCATCACCGATTCCGGCACCACCGAGCGCGGATCCTCCAAGTGCG
>CAYRHK010000355.1:0-2364 GCA_964423825.1 uncultured Terricaulis sp.
CATGGACAACTTGCGGAATCTGGTGCTGCTCTCATTCGCGGGCATCTACTTCCTGCTGGCGGTGGTGTTCAAATCCTACGCCCAGCCGCTGATGATATTGTGCGTCATCCCGTTCGCGATCGTTGGCGCCCTACTCGGACATTTGGTTCTGGGGTCCGCGTTCGCGATGTTCTCGTGGCTCGGCCTGATCGCAGCCATCGGTGTCGTCGTGAACGACAACGTGGTGCTGGTTGACCGCGCCAATCAGATCCGTGGATACTTCGCGCTACGTACGAAGGCGGCAGGCAATCAACCCGTGCCCGATCTCGATCCAGAAGCGATCCATGAGATCGTCGCGCCCAGCGGACGCGTGTTCGAATGCGTGCGCATCGCGCCCGACCTAGAGCCGCACGACGAATTCATCCTGGAAGGCGCGGCGAGCGACTTCCGCGAAGGGCCCATAGAGCTGCGCTCTTCGGACCAGATGCGCTGGGACGCGGGTGAACACCGCGAACGCGCGCACGACCTTGAGACGCTCGGTTTCCAGGTCATGCGCGTGAAGGCGGAGCGCGGCATTACCGAGGCGTCGATCTCGCGCTTCCGGCAGATATTCCTGACCTCGGTAACCGAGTTCGTGGGGACCTCACCTATGGTGATCGAGCGCGCCGCGGTGGCGCAGTTCCTGAAACCGATGGTGATCAGCCTGGCGTTCGGGGTGCTCATTTGCATGCCTGCCACCTTG
The DNA here is from genome assembly GCA_964423825.1 of uncultured Terricaulis sp. Lineage (GTDB taxonomy): Bacteria > Pseudomonadota > Alphaproteobacteria > Caulobacterales > Aquidulcibacteraceae > Vitreimonas. The sequence continues at coordinate 722 of CAYRHK010000355.1, forward strand.
ATACTGACGCCCGCCTTCTACATGATCGGCATCGACATCAAGCGCGTGGTCACCGGCATGTTCCGCGGACGGCGCGTGCAAGCCGGCGCCGGGGAACAACTCGCGGCTGCAGAGTGAAGCGGTCGGGATGGCTGAAGACGGGAACGACCATCTGGAATTTGGGTGCAATTGGGAGACTGAATAGATGATTATGCTCACTCGGCGCGCCATGGGCGCCTCGACACTAGCGCTCGTTGCGGGGTGCGCTTCCGCTGCCACCGAAGCGACATCGCCACGGCCGGCGGCCGCGATCGGATCGTTCGGCGTTGATCTAGCTGGGCGCGATCTCAGCGTGAGCCCAGGTGCGGACTTCTTCCGCTACGCCAACGGCGCCTGGATGGCGAACACGCAAATCCCGGCCGACAAAACCCGTTGGGGCACGTTCGATATTCTGCGCGAGAAGTCGGACGCCGATGTGCGTACGATCATCGAGGAGGTGGCGCTTGCGGGCGGCGCGCCGGGTTCGATCCAGCAGAAAATCGCCGACTATTACAATTCCTTCCTCAATCAAGACGCCATCAATGCGGCCGGCATGGCGCCAGTGCAGCCGGAGATCGATCAGATCGACGCGATCCGCAACCATGAGGATGCAATCCGCGTGATCTCGGCGCCAGGGATCGCCGTTACGTCGCCGATCGGGATCTTCGTCGGCCTCGATGAACGCAACCCCGATCGCTACCTATGCAACATGGGGCATGGCGGCATCGGTTTGCCGGAGCGCGAGTACTATCGCCGCAGCGACGACCAGTTCGTGCAAATTCGCGCGGCGTACGTCACGTATCTCGAGCGCGTATTGACGCTGGCTGGCCAAAGCGATGCAGCGACCAAGGCACGCGCGGTGATGGCGTTCGAGACGCAAATCGCGGAGCGGCACTGGCCCATCGCCGATCGTCGCGACCGCGATCGGACCTACAATTTGAAGACCCGCGCTGAAATCCGGGCGCTGGCGCCGCGGTTCCCGTGGGATGCCGGATTCGAAGCCGCCGGTCTCGGTGCGGTGCAAGAGGTCGTGATCGCAGAACTCTCGGCGATCGGGCCGCTGGCAAACCTGTTCATGGCGACGCCGGTATCGACACTGAAGCCTTATCTGATCGCCGCGCTCATCCGCAACAATGCGGCGATCCTGCCGCAAGAGGTCGATGAGGCAGTCTTTGATTTCTACGGGCGCACGCTCAACGGCCAACCGCAGCAGCGCGAGCGCTGGAAGCGCGGCGTGCAGGCCGTGAACGGCTCGCTCGGCGAGGCGATTGGACAGATCTACGTCCAGCGTCACTTCCCGCCCTCCTCCAAAGCGCAAATGCAGCAGCTGGTCGAGAATCTGCGTACGGCCTACGGGCAACGCATCGATCAGTTGCCCTGGATGAGTCCGGAGACGAAGGTGGCGGCGCGCGAGAAGCTCGCCGCGTTCCGGCCGAAAATCGGCTATCCTGATCGCTGGAAAGATTATTCTGGATTGGAAGTGCAGGCGGGCGACGCCTACGGCAACAACAAGCGCCAACAGATCTTCGACTGGAACTTCGACTTGGCGCGCCTGTCGCGGCCGACGGACCGCGACGAGTGGTTCATGACGCCTCAGACTGTGAACGCCTACTACAACCCCGTGT
>CAYRHK010000356.1:0-2348 GCA_964423825.1 uncultured Terricaulis sp.
AGCTGCGCGCCAACTACTGCATCATCATCGTCACCCATTCGATGGCGCAGGCCGCGCGCGTCTCGCAGAAGACCGCATTCTTCCATCTCGGCAAGCTGGTCGAAACCGGCCCGACCGAGGAAATCTTCACCAACCCGCGCGACAGTCGCACTCAAGATTACATTACCGGCCGGTTTGGCTAGAGTGCCCCGGCGCCTAACACCAGCAGCAGGCGACAACATCCATGGCGGATCATACGGTCAAGGCCTTTACCGAAGAACTCGACGCCATCACTCAGGAAGTGGCGCGCATGGGTGGGCTCGCGGAGGTCGCGACCAACGAAGCCCTGAACGCCGTCGCACGCCGTGATAGCGACCTCGCGCAGAACGTCATCGCGCGTGATCCCAAGATCGACGCCGCCCAGCGCGACATCGAACGACGCGCGGTAAAGCTGTTCGCGTTGCGTCAGCCGATGGCGAGCGATCTGCGCGTCGTGCTGACGGCATGGCGCGCCGCCTCCGAACTCGAACGCGTCGGCGACCTCGCCAAGAACATCGCCAAACGCGCTTTGATTCTGAACCAATCAGAGCCCATCCAACTCACCCGCAGCGTCGATCGCATGGGCCGCATCGCGGCGGAGCATCTGAAGCGCGTCCTCGATGCCTACGCTGCCCAGGACCTCAAAGCCGCAATCGCGGTATGGCAGTCCGACGACAACATTGACGCCCACTACAACTCGCTCTTCCGCGAATTGCTCACCTACATGATCGAGGACCCGCGCACGATCACATCGTGCACGCACCTTCTGTTCATCGCCAAGAACATCGAGCGCATCGGCGACCACAGCACCAACATCGCCGAGCATTTGCACTATCTGATCACCGGCGAAGAAATCGCCACGCAACGTCCGCGCGCCGAGGAAGAGGCGGGCGAGTAACGGGAGCATCGATGGCCAAAGCTCCACACGTGCTGGTCGTCGAGGACGAAGACGCCCTCGCGCAGCTCTTGAAGTACAACCTCGAGAAGGAAGGCTATCGTGTTTCCGTTGCCGGCGACGGCGAGGAAGCCTTGGTCGCCGCCGACGAAAGTGCGCCTGATCTCGTTGTGCTTGACTGGATGCTGCCCAAGGCGCCAGGCATCGAGGTCTGCCGCCGTCTGCGTGCGCGCCAGGACACCCGCAACACCCCCATCGTCATGCTCACGGCGCGCGGCGAAGAAACAGATCGCATCCGCGGCCTCGACATGGGCGCCGACGACTATATCACCAAGCCGTTCTCGATGAGCGAATTGTTGGCGCGCCTGCGCGCGGTTATGCGCCGCATTCGTCCCGCCCTCGCCGAGGACAAGATCGTTTGTGGCGACATCGTCATGGACCGCGTCGCTCACCGCGTGAAGCGCGCCGGCCGCGACGTGCACCTGGGCCCGACTGAGTTTCGCATCCTCGATCATTTGATGCAGCATCCCGGCCGCGTCTTCAGCCGCGAACAATTGCTCGACGCCGTCTGGGGCTCCGACATCTATGTCGAGGCGCGCACCGTCGACGTTCACATCGGCCGCTTGCGCAAGGCGCTCATCGCCGGCGACGAGCCCGACCCGATCCGCACCGTCCGCAGCGCAGGCTATGCGTTGAACGTGGAAGGCTAGCCGCTCACCCGTACAACAAATGCGCCGCCCGCTCCTCACTCCACGCCGCTTCGTCCGGCGCGGTCAGCGCGTCGAGATCGCCTGGCGCAGCCGCAGCATCGTCCACCCATTCGCGCAGCACCGGCGAGCCGTTGATCACATCGATGGCGAGCTTTCCCAACTCGTATTCGTAGGGAAAATCCCGCCAGAGCGGATAGTCCGGATAAAGCTGCCGGATCGCCTTGAACGCAAGCGCTTGCAGACGCCAAGGCTTGAAAGCCTCGTGATTGTAGTAGGGGCCTTCGGTGTGGATTTGCACGCCGTGGCACAGCTGCTTGGCGTACTTGTGAAAGGTCGGTTCGAACCAGCATTCGCGCAGGCAACAACCCGCAAGCCAATGAGGCGCGAGGCGCTCCATCTCCGTGAGCACCTTGCGCGCGTCGATGTCGGGCGCGCCGAAGAGTTCGAGCGGGCGCGTGGTGCCGCGCCCCTCCGAAAGCGTCGCGCCTTCCACCATCACCGTGCCGGCGTAAGCGCGCGCCATGTAGAGATTGGGCGCGTTGGGGGAGGGGTTGACCCAGTTGCGCTCGCCCAAGGGCCAGCCATATCCGGGCGCGTCGTCGGGCCGCCAGCCCTCCATGGCGATGACGCGGTAGTTCACATCAAGCTTGAACCGCACGATGAACCAATGCCCGAGTTCGCCAAGCGTCAGCCCATGGCGCATCGGCAGCGGGCCGGCGCCGACG
>CAYRHK010000357.1:0-2343 GCA_964423825.1 uncultured Terricaulis sp.
GAGGATTTTCGCGGCGCAGAGCGTCTCTTCCATATCGGGGTAGAGCGTCTTCTGGTCGGCCAGCACTTCGAGTTTCACCAGCTTCCAATCGCCGGCCTCGCGCGCCAGCCGCAGCGTGCGCAACGCCTCGTCGGCGGTGAAGCAGCCGGCGGTGTTGGGCAGGAACGTGACTTTCTTCGGGTCAATGTGATCGGTGAGGCGTTCCTTGCTGGGATCGGAAAGGTTCACCCGCCGCACCGCGACAGTGACGATCTCCGCGCCGCTGGCCTCGAGCGCGGCGGCGTTCTCGGCATAGGATTTGTACTTGCCGGTGCCGATGATGAGGCGGGAGGCGTAGGCGCGGCCAGCGATGGTGAGGGAGGAGTCGGTCATATCTGTTGCTTTCGGCGCAAGGCGTCCAAGTCCATGACGCGCCGTAGCATCACTGGCGGATTCGCGAGCAACTCACGGTCGTCCATCAGCCGGCAGCCAGGAGACAGCGGTCAGGCTCACTCATTTCAGAATACCCTTGGACCTGTTGTCCAGCGCAAACCAGATCGCAAAGAGGCTCAGCGCAAAGAAGACCCCTTCAACCGCGATATGCGGCCCGCTCATGACTTCAGCGACGTTCGCAAGAACGAACGCACGATAGAGAGCGACCAGAAAGGCCGCGAGCGAGATGACATAGAGCGGCAACGCCCAAGCGCTGCGGAAGAAAAGCGCCACCGCGCCGAGCAGACGGCTTGCCGCGGCCGCCATGCCGGCTCCGATCGCCCACCATGGAATGTTGGCGATGTAGGCTGCGTAGCCCTCTCGGTTCTCAGCGGTCTCGGCCGTAGAGGCGAACTGGTCCGGCGTCTCGACGAAGTAGGCGACATAGATCGAAGCGCCGCCGAGCGCCCAAAGCAGCAGCACGATCGCCGCCACCCAATACCAAAGACCTGGCTTCGCGCTCGTCCCCATCACCCGCCCCCCACGAACTGCACAATCTCCAACCGGTCGCCCTCGGCCAGGCACGTGCTTGTCCACAGCGATTTCGGCGCGATTTCCAAGTTGCGCTCCACCGCCACCCGCCGCCCATCGATCTCCAGAGAGGCGAGCAGGTCGGCGATTGTCGCCGAATCGGGCGCCTCGCGCGTTTCTCCGTTGACGATGAGCCGCATCGGCCCTCCTATCCGCCCGAAATAGGCCCCCCAGCCGCCCCGATCAACCGAGGCTCTTCGCCGTCCATGGCCGACTCCAAACCCATCTATGTCCTCAACGGCCCCAACCTGAACCTGTTAGGGACCAGGGAGCCGCACATCTATGGCCACGTCACGCTGGCAGAGATCGAAAAAGCGTGCGCCGACCGCGCCGCTCAACTAGGGCGCGCCATCGTCTTTCGCCAATCCAATATAGAGGGCGAACTGGTGACCTGGCTGCAGGAGGCGCGTGACAAAGCCTCGGCAGTTGTGCTCAACGCCGGCGCCTACACCCACACCTCCGTCGCGATCCATGACGCGATCAAGGCCATCGGAATTCCCGTGATTGAAGCTCATCTGTCCAACCCCGCCCAGCGCGAGGAGTTTCGACACGTTTCATTAGTAGGTCAGGCGGCTAAAGGCGTGATCGCCGGCTTCGGCGCAACATCCTACCTCCTGGCTGTGGAAGCAGCCGCCCTTCTCGCCACAGAAAGCATAGGCGTGTGAGCAGGAAACAACCCGTCATGTCAGACAAGAAATCCGCCGCCATCGACCCCGAGCTGGTGCGGGAACTCGCTTCAATTTTGAGCGACAGCGGCCTCTCCGAAATCGAGGTCGAGCACGGCGAGTTGCGCCTGCGTCTGGCGCGCACGATGACCGCCGTGCATACGCCGACGCACATGGTGCAGGTTCCCCAAGCGGTCGCCGCGGCGCCGGTCGCCGTTGCGCCCGTCGCAACGACGCCGTCTTCAGTCGCACCGGCCCCCGCCGCTGAGGCCAAGTCTCACCCAGGCGCCGTTACGTCGCCGATGGTCGGCACCGCTTACTTGTCGCCCGAACCGGAAGCGCCGCCTTTCGTGAGAATTGGCGACACGGTCACGCAGGGCCAGACCATCATGGTGGTCGAAGCGATGAAGACGTTTAATCCGATCCCCGCGCCGCGCGCAGGCAAGATCACCGCCATCCTCGTGAGCGATGCCCAACCGGTCGAGTTCGGCGAAGCGCTGGCGGTCATCGAATGAAGGCGAGTAGCGGGAACTGCTCCCCCGTTCACGGGGGAGCTGTCAGCGTGCGCAGCACGATTACTGAGGGGGGAGCCCCCCTCCGGTTCGCTACGCTCACCACCTCCCCCGCAGGCGGGGGAGGAGTTAGGGGGGCGCCCCATGTTCGATAAAGTCCTCAT
>CAYRHK010000358.1:0-2338 GCA_964423825.1 uncultured Terricaulis sp.
GGCCCACTTCCAGGAATGGCGACCCCGGATCGAGTAGGCGCTCGACGCGATCGCGCGGCAGCAGCTTGCCGCGCGCCGTGTGACGTTCGCGGCTGCGCGCATCGCCGCCCAACGCCGCCTTGGCGACGTGGTCGCGCAGAGTCTCGGCAAGCCCCTTGTTGTGCGCGGCGCGCGCTTGCGCCTCGGGCGCGTTGAGATCGACGATGGATTTAAGAACTGGGCCGCTCATTCGGTCACCAAACAGCGAGCGGTGGCTCGGACTCAGCTATTGAGACCATGGCGCCGAATGGATGTCCATAGAGGCGCAGGCTCGCGACGCTCTCGCGTTGCGGCGTCGGTGCGCCTATGTTTATCGCTGCGCGCGGCGCGCGGCGCGCGGAAGGTCTTCATGCCAGAACGCTCCATCGATTCCATCGACTTCCGGCATGTTCCGGACCACTGCCAGGCTCCGGTGCGCGCTTGGTTCGACGGCCAAACGAGTCCGATCAAGATCGACGGCACGCGTTCGGTTCACATTCCCCATCCGGAGGGCGGGGGCCGCGTGCTGAAGATCAAGGGAGCTGGTTTCGCGGGCGGACCGGTCCAGTTTGGCGTCTATCACAATACAGGCCCGAAGGCGGCGCAGTTCGATTTCGACGGCAGAATGATGGACGATGTTGCGTCCGGCTGGGATGGCGCATTCGAAGGCGGCGCCTCGTTCCAGCAAGCCGTGACGGAATACACTATGGGCCAGAGGCTCACAGCGCTTGGCTACGACCTCGTGCCCTGCATCGGGTACGGTCGCGTCATGAAGGATGGGCATTCGTCATGGTTTGCGGTGCTTGACCATGAACCGGGCCTGCGCACCGACTCCGACATGATGTACCCGGATATTGGACTCGAGGAATGGAAGCGGCTCAATACGATCATAGGCGAGCTGATGTTCACGCTCGCCGTCCGCCACGATCTTATCGGTCATTGTTGGTACCAAGGCGCCAGTGACGGGCGGCTGCTGATCCGCGATCTGCATCCTTTCCGTTACGCCGATCCGCTCAACATGTCGCAGGTATCGTGGGTGATGCAGCTCTTCTATGCCATGCACATTCGCGGCAACGCGCCGCGGCTGTTGGGGCTCAAGCGAAACGATCCCAACGAACCGCGGGATCTACATGTCTGGCAGTATCGCGCGTTCTGTCCGGACGTCACGTTGGAGGATCACGACGAACTGCGCCATGAGCTGGTCATTCCTTATATGCTCAAGCCCGCCGCGAACTTCGCGTTTGACAGGCTGGTCACGCTCTTGAGGCGAAATCGCATCACCGCCGCGCTCATGGAGGCGTGTCCGGCCAAATTCGCACGGGCCTAGACTTGGGCGCTGGCGTTGTCGTCGCGGCAAGATGGCTGCGGCTCGCTTGCGCCAAACCCAGGACCAGTCACACTGGCGTGAGAGCAATGGAGACGAGATCGTCGTGTCGGAGGGCGACCCGGATTTGGCTGTGATCGTGTTGTCGTATGGCCCGCGCGCGACGCTCGTCGATGCGGTTCGGTCTTTGACAGGGCAAGATGCCATTGCGGAGATCGTCGTCGTGCATTCCGGAGCAGGCATGTTGCCCGTGGAATTGACCGCGCCTGAAGACGGCGTCCGCACCGTGGTTTCATCGGAGCGCTTGTTTCCAGGCGCGGCGCGCAACGCTGGGCTGGCGGCGACGAAGGCGCCGTTCGTTGCTTTTCTTGCCGACGACTGCATCGCCGGCGCGGGCTGGGTTCGCGGAAGGATCGCGCGGCATCGGGCAGGGGCGCGCGCGGTGGCAAGCGCGCTGGCTTGCCATAAGCCGCAAGATCCCGTTGCATTGGCCGCTCACTTGAGCCTCTACTTTCGACGCATGCCACGAACGAACCCCGGCGTCGCGCTACGCTATGGCGTCTCCTACGATCGCACGCTGTTGGCATGCCACGGCGGGTTTCGGGAGGACTTGGAGAGCGGCGAAGACACCGAACTCAATCAGCGCCTTGCGCCGCACGATGCGCCGCACTGGGCGCCGGAAGTCGTCACCGTGCATCGCGGCGCGGATACGTTGCGGGCGTTCTTTCACTCGCAATGGCGGCGCGGGCGGCGCATGGCCGATGCGTGGCGCGCGCTTGGGGCATTCAGCGCCTCGAAGGTCGCTGGCAACGCTGTCGCGCGCACCATCGCGATCTTGCGCGAGATGTGGCAAGTGGTAGAGCCGCGGCATCGCGGCGCGGCGGTGTTGAGCGTGCCGCTCATCATTTGCGGCAATCTTGTCTACGCCTGCGGGGCGCTTGCGGCAGGTGCGCGTGCATGATCACAACACAGATCAAAGCTGGCTGCGACACGCCT
>CAYRHK010000359.1:0-2328 GCA_964423825.1 uncultured Terricaulis sp.
CGGTAGACGTTGTTTTCGGCCTGGCTCTCTGTCAAGCCCAGGGAATTGACTTGCACGCCATAGCGGAAGCGGCGCGCCTTTTCGTCGCCGACGCCGTAACGCTCGCGCCCTATCTCATCCCACAACACGACGAACGCGCGCATTTTGCAGGCTTCTGTAATGAAGCGCAGCCCCGCGTTCACAAAAAACGAAATGCGCGAGAACACCAAGTCGAAGCGCTCTGGGGCAATCTCGCCGCGCGCTTTCACTTCGTCGAGCACGGCAATCGCCGCCGCCAATGCAAACGCGAGTTCCTGCTCCGGCGTCGCGCCTGCTTCCTGCAAGTGATAGGAGCAGACGTTCATCGGGTTCCACTTCGGCATCGCATCCAGACTCCACGCGATGGTGTCGGCGGTGAGCTTCAAGGATGGCGCTGGCGGAAATATATAAGTGCCGCGAGAAAGGTATTCCTTGAGGATGTCGTTCTGTGTCGTGCCGGTGAGCTTCTTGGGATCGGCGCCTTGCTCCTGCGCGAGCGTGACATAGAGCGCGAGCAGCCACGCCGCCGGCGCATTGATGGTCATGGAGGTGTTCATGCGCTCGAGCGGAATGCCGTCGAAAAGCGCGCGCATGTCGCCCAGATGCCCGACCGGCACGCCGACCTTTCCGACTTCGCCGCGCGCCAGCACGTGGTCGCTGTCGTAACCGGTTTGGGTGGGGAGATCGAACGCCACCGAAAGTCCGGTTTGGCCTCGCGCTAGGTTTGCGCGGTAGAGTCGGTTGGACTCCGCAGGCGTGGAATGCCCGGCATAGGTGCGGAATATCCAGGGCGGGTCGGGAGCGTGCTGGTAGGGCGGCATGGCGGTCGCCATGCTGCACTGCGAAGGGTCAGACCGCCAGCCCCCGCGCCACCCTAACCTTAACGGCGCGGCTCTGGCGTCGATATCGGCACGTTGGAGAATCCCAGCTGGATTATCCGCGCCGCTTCATTGTCCTCCACCCAGAGGGGGCGGTCGCCGCCTTGCCAGTCGTCAACCACCAGCAAGCGCGCAGAGAACGCCGCCGACTCTGTGTTTGATAGCGCGGCCAATTGCGCCTCGTCCAAGCGCGCCCAAGAGCCGCTGGCCTGCGTACGCAGGTTGAAGTTGATGAGCAGCGAGCCGCCGGCTTCCACCCGCGTCAGGTCTCTGTAGGCGCACTGACTGCGCGCGCACCTATGCATCGAAATGTTCGCATCTGAACCGCCGAAGGCGTAGCCGTTGTCGAGCACCAATGAGATGGGGCTGTCGTCAAGGAGAGCAATGGACACTGGCGCTGCGCTGAGATTGTGGAAACTCAACGAGATCGTGGCGTTCACATCGGACTCACCGCCGGGGCGGGGCTCCCAAAACAACGCCATGCGCTCAATGCGCCCGGCAAATGATCCGCTGCGGCTGACGGAGGGTTCTGTTTCGGGGAGGGGCGGCGTCGGGACGGGCGCTGCAGAGGCGAGCGATGGCGCACTGCTTACGGCTTCAGGTAGGGCGCTGGATTGCCGCAGGATTCGAGTTTGCAGTTCCGCAACAGCGGGCGCCGTCGCCGCCACGAAGCCACGCTGCTGTCCCGCGCCATCCGGGGCGGCAAATTGGAGCGCGACAATTGCGCCGAAGACCGCCGTTCCAATTAGGAAGAATACGGAGGCGGTTCGCATTGCGCCGCCAAGACCCGGCGCGAGTGACAGCACCCAAGCGCCGATCGTCGCGACGCCGCACACAAACAACAGGATCAGCGCGATTGGGCCCAGCGGCTGTAGCAAATCCCCAGCCAAGCCCACCAGCGTGGCCGCCACGCTCCAGGCCGCATATGCAGCGGTTGGCGTCAGCCCTTGGGTGCGTTCCATCGGAGATACCCCTGACCCTTTAGTAACCTACCTCCCGCGGTGCGCGGCGTCGAGCGGCGCATCCCTGGCCTGTCAAACCAGTTGACTTGGGCGGCTCGTTCGCTCAGAAGCCCCGCTTTCCGCCGGGGCCAGCCCCGGACGGATCACGCTGGGCGACGGGCGCACCGCCAGGGCAGTCGCGGCTTCATGGTGAAGCCGCCGGGCCCCGTCAGAATAGGGAAGGGCGCGGGACACGCGCCCTTTCGTCGTGGACAATGACCAAACGCGTTCAAGCCAAGTACAAATCTGACCGTCGCTTCGGTCAGAACCTGTGGGGCCGCCCCAAATCTCCGGTCAACAAGCGCCAGTACGGGCCCGGCCAGCACGGCCAGCGCCGCAAGGGCAAGACCTCTGACTTCGGCCTCCAGCTCGTCGCCAAGCAGAAGTTGCGGATGTACTACGGTAACATCACCGAGAAGCAGTTCCGCAAG
>CAYRHK010000360.1:0-2326 GCA_964423825.1 uncultured Terricaulis sp.
CTACATTCTGACGAAGGAAGAAGGAGGGCGCCACACGCCCTTCTTCAACAACTACCGGCCGCAGTTCTATTTCCGCACGACCGACGTGACGGGCATCGTGCAGTTGCCGGCTGGCGTCGAGATGGTCATGCCCGGCGACAACATTAAGATGGTCGTCGAACTCATCAGCCCGATTGCGATGGACCAGGGCTTGCGCTTCGCCATCCGTGAGGGCGGGCGCACCGTGGGCTCGGGCGTCGTGGCAAAGATCGTCGAGTAGCGTCCAGCGCAGGCGCAAGTTTAACGGGCCGCCCCCAACAGGCGGCCCGTTTTCTTTGGGGTCTCCAGTTGGAACATGCATCCACGGAGGAGATCGGGCGCATCCCCGTTGGACAGGCATTCGAAAGGAGGGCGCGGATGGAGCGCTTCGTATTCATAGCGGCGGTGACCATTGCCGTGTTGTTCGGCCTGGGGGCCGTGTTTGGGCATGGTCACAACGACGGCGTCGGATTCCACTTCGACTTCGATGACGATGATGGGGGCTTTTCACCGGCGCCGATTGTGGCGACGGATGCTGGCGCCCTGGCGGCCACGGTGTATGCCGGCGATAAGCTTCGCATTCGCCACATCGTCGCGCGCGTCAGTATCGCGCCGGAGGATCGCTCGGATTTTCTCATTGAAATCAACAGTCCCGGCGGGCTGCCGATGCCGGAAGTCACGGTTGACGGGCAGGAAGTGACCATTGACGGGCGCTTGCGCGGTCGGGTCAGCGATTGTGTGGGTGGCGGCGCAGAGGTGCGTGGGTATGAGAGCGCCACGCCTGAGCGCATCCCCGTCATCACCATTCGCGCCCCACGGGAACTGGTGTTGGAGCGTTCCGGGGCGGGCACGACCGAGATTGGCGCCTCGCAGTCGCTCGATCTCGATTTCAGTGGATGCAGCTCCGCCACGATCGGCGACATCGCGGGCAAGCTGGGGCTGGATCTTGCCGGGTCGGGCTCGATTGCCGTTGGGGCTGTGCGGACTTTGGAGGCCGATGTGGCCGGCTCGGGTGATTTGCGCGTGGCAGCGGTAGCTGAGGGCGCCAATGTCGATATGGCGGGATCGGGTACGGTGACGCTGGCGTCCCTGACCGGCTCGCTTTCAACGGACAGCGCAGGCTCTGGGATGCTGGTAGTGGAAGGCGGCGCTGTGTCGGTTGCCGAGGTCGACATGGCCGGCTCGGGCGATGTGACCATCGCCGCTCCGGTTGAGACGTTGAAGGTGTCAATCATTGGCAGCGGCGACGTCGAAGTCGCCAACACGGTGGGGGATTTGGACGCCGAAATCGCGGGGTCGGGTAGCGTCGTCGCCCGCTCTGTATCGGGCAATTCTAGTTCGGAAGTGTTCGGTTCCGGCGAAGTGCGTATCGGCCAATAATGTAGCGAAATACGCGCTTGACGCGTAGCGGTCGGCTCGGTAGATCACGCGCCTTCGAGCCGGCCGTAAGCGTAAATGCTTAGACGCGGTTCGCACTAACGCGGCGATTGCCCTCCTCAAGCCTCTGGGCGTACGGGCCGGCGCGGGCCCCGAGCCCCGCTTGAAGCGCGTTTTGCGAAACCCTCGTCTTTGGCGCCGTCCGGCTCGGGCGGTTTTTTTGTTTGCGGCGCGGACGCGCGTGCGCTTCGGGATGTTCTAGCGATGATGCAACAAAACATAAGGATCAGGCTCAAAGCCTTCGATCACCGCACGCTGGACCTTTCGGCGAAGGAAATCGTGTCGACGGCCAAGCGTACCGGCGCGACCGTCATCGGTCCGGTGCCGCTGCCGACACGCATTGAGAAGTTCACGGTCAACCGCTCGCCGCATGTCGATAAGAAGAGCCGCGAGCAGTTCGAAATCCGCACCTTCAAGCGCGTGTTGGACATTGTACAACCTACACCGCAAACGGTTGACGCATTGATGAAGCTGGACTTGTCCGCCGGCGTCGACGTCCAAATTCAAGTGCTCGGGTGATCGCGATGAGCGAGTCTATTCGTACCGGCGTTCTCGCCCGCAAAGTTGGGATGATGCGGGTCTTTGGCGAAGACGGCGCGCATACGCCCGTCACTGTGCTCGATCTTTCTGGCTGCCAAGTCGTCGGTCGCCGCACGGTGGAAGCCGAGGAGTATAAGAACGCCGCGGGCGACGCGGTGACCTTGAAACCCAAGAAGTCGCGCAAGAATGAAGGCAAGAAGCCTGCGGCCCGTGAAGCCAAGGGCGACGGATACACCGCGGTCCAATTGGGCGCCGGCCAAGCCAAGGCGAAGAACAAGACCCAAGCCGAGCGCGGACAATTCGCGCGCGCCAAGGTCGAGCCGAAAGCCAT
>CAYRHK010000361.1:0-2299 GCA_964423825.1 uncultured Terricaulis sp.
TGGAAGATCGCGAGTTCGAAGAACGCCCAGAACCACGCGACGAAGAACATCACTACCCAGGCGATCAACAGGATCATGCCGAAGCTCAGGCCGATATCCACCACCGGGGTATGATCGCCCTGGCGGCTTTCCTTGATCACGTCGCGCCACCAGCCGATGGAGGTAAGCACCAGGATGCCCATGCCCACCAGGAACAACGGCCAGTGGCCCTTGCCGAAGAAAATGTTGTTGTCGTCGTCGGAGACGCCGCGCATGAGCACAACCGCCCCGATGGCGGCGATCAGCGCGCCCAGGGAGCCGATGAACGGCCAGGGACTTGGGTTGACCAAGTGGTAGTCGTGTTTCACTTCGCCGTGAGCCATTTTCGGTCCCTCATGCGGAGGCGGTTACCCTCGCCCCCGTTGATTGCCAAGCCGCTAACTTGCCGACGCCCCTGGCGCGGCGGTTGAACGGAAGAACGTATAAGACAAGGTCAGCGTGCCGATTTCCCGCGCGTCCGGATCGTCCATGATCGCGGGATCGACGAAGAACACCACCGGCAGTTCGGCCTCCTCCCCAGGCGCGAAGACACGGTCCTGGAAGCAGAAGCATTCGAGCTTGTTGAAGTATGAGCCGCCGATGTGGGGCGTGACGTTGTAGGTGGCGTGCGCCACGATCGGCGCGTCCGAGGTGTTGCGCACCCGGTAGAACGCCACAGCAGTCTGGCCAATGTGCAGGCGCTCGCTCATCCTCACCGGAGCGAACTCGATCGCTAGCCCGGGCGCCACATTGGCGTCGAAGCGGACATTGATCTGCTCGGCGAGCACGCGTCCGGGCGTTGCGTCGGCCTCTTGCGTCGTGCCGCCGTAGCCGGTGACGCGGCAGAAGGCATCGTAAAGCGGCGCCGCGGCGAAGGCGAGACCGGTCATGGCCACAACCACGGCCACCACGGTCGCAGCGGTGCGCGCCCTGTTCTTGCGGTCGCCGCTCATGGCGCCGCTCCGGGGCTGATGCGTGCAACCGTGATCAGATAGATCAAGGCTACAAACGCCACGATCGATAACGCCAGAATCAAGTTGCGCCGCTTGCGCGCGCGCAGCTCTTCAGGGGTGAGGATCACGGGCTCGCTCATGCGCTCAGCTGCTCGACCAGAAGCGCAGCGAACAGCGCGAAGAGGTACAGGATCGAGAAGCCGAACAGCGCCCGCGCGTGGCGATCCTGGGCGGCGTCGCCTTCGCCGGCGCGGCTGAGGAGCACGCGTGCGCTCAGCGCAACGAACCCAACGCCAAGCACAGCGGCGACCGCCGCGTAGAGTGTCCCGCCCAGCCCCGTGAGCACCGGCGTTAGGCCCAACGGCGCCAGAACCAGCGTGTACGCAAAGATATGCCAGCGTGTCGTGCGCGCGCCGCGAACGACCGGCAACATCGGCACGCCTGCTGCGGCGTAATCGGTCTTTTGCAGCAATGACAACGCCCAGAAGTGCGGTGGCGTCCACATGAAGATGATCGCCACCAGAAGCCACGCATCGAGCGGCACATCGCCTGTCTTCGCAGCCCAGGCGATCGCCGGCGGCAACGCGCCCGATAGCCCACCGATGACGATGTTCTGCGGCGTCGCGCGCTTCAGCCACATTGTGTAGACGAGTGCGTAGAAGAAGATGGTGAACGCGAGCAGCGCGGCCGCGAGCGGGCCCGCCGCCAGCTGCATGGTGACCACGGAGAGCGCTGAAAGCGTCAGTCCGAGCATCAGGGCTTCATCGCGCGCCACGCGCCCGGAAGGAATTGGCCGCATGCGGGTGCGCGTCATTACCGCGTCGATATCGGCGTCGAACCACATATTGAGCGCGCCGGAAGCGCCAGCGGCGATGGCGATGGCGAGGATCGCGGCGAACCCCAGCACGACATCGCCCTGACCGGGCGCGGCCACGTAGCCGACGAGCGCTGTGAACACCACGAGGCTCATCACGCGCGGCTTCAGCAGCGCGATGTAGTCGGATGCGGAGGCAGCGGCCGTGCGCGCGATGTCGTGAGCGAGGCTCATGGCGCCACCCCAACTCCTCCCCCGTTCACGGGGAAGGCGCCGGTGAGCGCAGCGAACTGACGGTGGGGGGAAATGCCACTCCCCCCTCCGGTCGCTTCGCGACCACCTCCCCCGTGAACGGGGGAGGAGCTTCGTCGCGCTAACCGCATCTCAATGATGCTTTTCCGGCTTGATCACCGGCAGTTCGTTGAACTGGTGGAACGGCGGCGGCGAGGAGAGCGTCCACTCAAGCGTGGTCGCGCCCTCGCCCCACGGATTGGCGCCGGCCTTGCGCTTGGCC
>CAYRHK010000362.1:0-2279 GCA_964423825.1 uncultured Terricaulis sp.
GTGAAGCTTGGCGGCGCCGATCCCAATTCCAACCCGCGCCTCTTTCGCGCGCTGGCGGCCGGTCGCGCCGCTAACATGCCGAAGGACAACCTCCAACGCGCCATCGATCGCGGCGCGGGCGCGGGCGGGGAGAACCTCGATGAAATCCGCTATGAGGGCTTCGGGCCGGGCGGCGTAGGCGTCATCGTCGAGTGCCTCACCGACAACAAGAACCGCACCGCCGGCGAAGTGCGCGCTGCGTTCGCCAAGAACGGCGGCAATCTGGGCGAGACAAATTCGGTGTCGTTCGCGTGGAGGCGCGTCGGTGAAATTCGCTACCCGCTCGACAAGGCTGACGAGGACGCCATGCTGGAAGCCGCCATCGAAGCTGGCGCCGACGATTGCGTCGTGGAAGACGATCATCACCTGGTCACATGCGAGATGGGCGCGCTCGCGGGCGTGGCCCAGGGGCTTGCCGCGAAGTTCGGCGACGCGTCGTCGGCGAAGTTCGTGTGGCGCACAGAGATCGCCATCCCGATCGAGGGCGAGAATGCAGAGGCGCTGATGAAGCTGCTGACTCAGCTCGACGATTCCGATGATGTCCAGAGCGTCTATTCGAACGAGGACATCAGCGAAGCGGAGTTGGCTCGGCTTTCGACGTGAGGCGCCGCGCGCTTCTGCCCGGACAACGCTCGCGCGTTTCCGGTTAGGCGGGAGTGCAGGACGCGCTTCGACCGAAGCTTCAAAAGACTAAAGGTTGCGGGTTTTGCCGAAGCGCGCCCTGCGCGATTTGTTGTACGAGCCGGCGCACATCCGAGGCGTTCGGTGTCTTGCCCGGCGGCCATGCGTTCTCTGACAGGTGGGCCGATACGGCCATCGGTGCGGTCTTCTCCCGCGATCCGATCCCACGACGCTGGGGTTCCGGCGCAAACTTAGCGCCTGATGTCCGTTCCCGGCTGACGCGCAGGCGAAGCACCATACTTCGCGCTGGACCTCCGCTTCCTTTTGCTTGCGGAGCAGCGAGTTCCGTCCTCGCGGACTTTCCTCGCATCGCGTTCAAACCGCGTCTCCTAAGCTAAAGCGGCTTGGTGCACCGTCGCCTCCCGATAGGAGATGAAAGCAGTATCTCATGGGCGCGGAGGGGGTGGATAGATTTTGTGCTTTTGTCGGTCAGGGCTTCGCCCTCTCCGGCAATTGTGCGCCCGTCAGCACCGGGAACAGGTCATCCCAATGCGGATTATCGCGTTCGATCAGATTTGTCTTCCAGTCGCGCCGCCACTTCTTCATCGCGTATTCGCGGTCGCGCGCCTCGGTGACGAGCATGAACGGTTCGTACCAAACCAAGCGTGTCACGCCATACTTCGCGGTAAATGCCGAGCCCGTCCCAGCTTTGTGTTCACTCACGTGCGCGATGAGATCGAGCGCCGAGCCGAGATAGATCGTGCCGTGCTTGCGGCTCGCGAGCATGTAGGTCGCGGTCAGCCGCGTTTCGTCGACACGCATGGGCCAGTCTGTACTACTTTGGAACGCAACGCTCCACCCATTCCCGGGACGCCGCGAAGCGGCGGGCCCGGGACCCATAAACTCAGACCGTCCGTGATCTTGGGCCCCGGACTTGCGCTTCGCGCAATCCGTGGATGGGTGGTGAGAATGCCGCGCCAAAAATCTCTACCCATTCCCGGATGAATGCGCAGCATTCAGTCCGGGACCCATAAACTCTAACCCTTGCGATCCTGGGCTCCGGACTTGCGCTGCGCGCAATCCGGGGATGGGTGAACGCCTTTTGAACTAGGCGGCCCCTCCGGTCTCGCTCACGCTCGACCACCTCCCCCTCACGGGGGAGGACGGGCGCTGGAATTGAAAGCCGCATGCAAAATCCACAGACAATTGCGCCATTGCTGGGTTAGGCCGCGAAGTCTCGTCTTCCGTCTCACCCATCCCCAAACAGCGCTCCCGTCTCCGGCGCGCGCTTCGGCGCGACTTTGCCCAAGCGCTCGTACGCTTTCGGCGCGGCCATCCGTCCGCGCGGGGTGCGCATGACGAAGCCCTGCTGCATCAGATAAGGCTCGATCACGTCTTCGATGGCGTCGCGCGCTTCAGCGAGCGCAGCCGCCAGCGTATCCACGCCCACCGGGCCGCCCGAGTACGTCTCCACCAGCGCGTGCAGATAGCGGCGGTCGAGCAAATCCAGACCGTCGCCGTCGACTTCCAAGCGCTTCAGCGCCACATCCGCGAGCTTCGCATCGATCACGCCAGTGCCCGCCTCGGCGAAATCGCGCACGCGCCGCAACAACCGCACC
>CAYRHK010000363.1:0-2254 GCA_964423825.1 uncultured Terricaulis sp.
AAAGCCTCGCGCGCCTATGACAAAAACCGCGACGGCTTCGTGATCGCGGGCGGTGCCGGCGTGCTGGTGCTGGAAGAGTATCAACGCGCCAAGAAGCGCGGCGCGAAGATTTATGGCGAGGTTGCCGGATATGGCGCCACCAGCGACGGCCATGACATGGTCGCGCCGTCCGGCGAAGGCGCCATGCGCTGCATGAAAATGGCGATCCGCTATCTCGATCGCCCGGTGGATTATCTCAACACGCACGGCACCTCGACGCCGGTGGGCGACATCAAGGAAATGGAGGCGGTGCGGGCGGTGTTCGGCGCGAAACCGCCGCTCATTTCCAGCACCAAGTCGCTCACCGGGCATTCGCTGGGCGCCGCGGGCGCGCAGGAAGCGATCTACTCGCTGTTGATGATGAACAACGGCTTTGCTTGCGAGAGCGCCCACATCGAGGAACTCGATCCGGCGTTCGAGGATTTGCCCATCCTGCGCAAGCGCGCGGATCGCGAACTCAATTGCGTGCTGTCGAACTCGTTCGGCTTCGGTGGCACCAACGCCACGCTGGCGTTCGCCAGAGCAGCGGCGTAAACGCCGCTCAAGTTTCGAGCATCAAGGAGCCGCCGATGGCCGATGAATGGACCCTGCCCAAGGGCGATCTGATGAAGGGCAAGCGCGGGCTTGTCATGGGTGTGGCCAACGACCACTCGATCGCCTGGGGTATCGCCAAGCAGCTGGCTTATCAGGGCGCGGAACTGGCATTCACCTATCAGGGCGAGGCGCTGGAAAAACGGGTGCGGCCGCTGGCGGAGAGCGTCGGCGTGAAATTCATGGTGCCGGCGGACGTCACCGACGACGCCTCCATGGATCGCGCCTTCGCTGAGATCGCCTCGAAGTGGGGCAAGCTCGACTTTCTGGTGCATGCGATCGCGTTCGCCGACAAATCCGCGCTCAAGGGTTCGTTCGTGGACAACACCACGCGTGAGATGTTCAAGTCGTCGATGGATATCTCGGCGTACTCGTTCGTCGATGCGTGCCGGCGTGCGGCGCCGCTGATGAAGGACGGCGGCTCGATCATCACGCTCACCTACCAGGGCTCCGAGCGCGTGGTGCCGAACTACAACATGATGGGCGTGGCGAAGGCCGCGCTGGAAGCGTCGACGCGCTACATCGCGCGCGACCTCGGCCCCAAAGGCATTCGCGTCAACGCGGTTTCTCCCGGTCCAATGCGCACGCTCGCCATGGCCGGCATTGCCGGCGGCAAGCAGTTGATGTCGACGGCGCGCGACTGGAGCCTGCTCAAGGAAGACACCACGATGGAAGGCGTCGCCGGCTGCGCGCTGTGGCTCCTGTCGGACCTAGGCAAGTCAGTCGCGGGTGAATGCATCCACGTCGACGGTGGCTTCCATGTCGTCGGCGTGCCGGACGGGGGGGAGCCTTAGGCTGCCTACCGCGCTGGCTCGACTTCCACGTCTGTGATCGTGGCGTCGATGCGGGGCGGAGCAATCGCCGCAGTCGGCAGCGACATCACAGGGCCGATCGCATCGAGCGCGCCGCGCTCCATGCGCGGGTGGATCAGCTGGCCGCCGTCGCCGAACACATACACAAGCCGCGCCCAATCGTTGTCATCGTACAAGAAGGCGGGGCCCTCGGGATCGAGGTCGGTCCAATCGGCTTCACGCGGCGCGGCAGCGGCTTGCGCCAACCAATCGCGGGCGCCGTTTTCGTCGCCGCGCCCGCGCGCGACTTGCGCGAACAGCATGGCGATGCGCGAGGAGGGGTTTTCCCGGTAGGCGTCCTCAAGAAATGCCTGCGCAGCGCCCCAGTCGCCGCGATCCATCGCCAGTTCCGCGAGGATGAGCTTGCTCTCACGCTGGTCGCGGCGGCGATTGGCGAGCGCTTCCATGCGTTGGGCGCGCGCTGCGTCCGATTCACCCGGCACAAGATCGCGATAGGCGTGAGCAAGCGCGGGATGGGGCGCATTCTCCCACGCGTCTTCGATGATCGAGGCAGCGCGCTCGTGCTTGCCCTCGCCGACCAGCAAGCGCGCGGCGAGTGCAGCTGCTGGCGCGAATTGCGGCGCTATGCGGAAAGCTTTCTGCGCCATGTCGGCTGCTTTGTCTGGATGGCGCTCGCGCTCAAGGCGCGCGGCTTGCGCGCACATCAGAACGGCGCGGCGGCGCTTGGCGACCTTGTCTTCCAGCTGTTTGCGCTTCTCGCCCAGTTCCAGCGCCTCGAGCGCGTTTTCCCAGTCGGCGGCTTGCACGGCGAG
>CAYRHK010000364.1:0-2186 GCA_964423825.1 uncultured Terricaulis sp.
CGCCGGCGCCCCCGCCTGAGCCACCCCCGGCGGCGCCGCCAGAACCTCCGGCCCCACCGCCCGCGACGCCTCCCGCGCCACCGCCAGAACCACCGCCAGCGCCGTCGCCATCAGGGCCGCCGGCCGGCTTCGCTCTTGAAACGTTGCGCGCCCAGAACGCCGCGCGTTTGACCGATGCCGAAATTGACGCCGCGGCGGCTCGATTGGGTATCGAAGCCAACGTTTTGCGCGCCGTGATCAAAGTCGAAAGTGCGGGTCCAGGCTTTGCCGACGGCCGTCCGCTGCTTTCGTTTGAACCGTTCTGGTTCAGCCAAGCCACGGGCGGGCGTTTCGACGCCAGCAATCCTGGCGTCTCGCAGCCATCGAACCGCGCTTACCTGGGCGGGAACCAGGCCTCGCGCTGGTCGCGGCTTTCAGAAGCCTACGGGCTCGATCAAGACGGTGCGCTGAGTGCGGCGAGCTGGGGCGCCTTCCAGCTTCCTGGCCGTTACTTCGCCGATGCGGGCTATCCCGATGTTTTCAGCTTCGTGACAGACATGAGCCAATCGGAAGTGCGCCAACTGGCGGCGTTCGAAGCTTACGTTTCGCGTCACGGGCTCGCAGACGAATTACAGCGCAAGGATTGGGCGGCGTTCGCGCGCGCCTACGAAGGCGAAGCCGGCGCTGGCAATTATTCTTCCGCGCTGGAGCGCGCCTATACCAGCCTAGGCGGGGCGCCAAGCAGCCCTGGCGGGCCGTCGGCGCCCACGGGCGACGCCTACCTCGATTCGTTGGTCGCTGGTTCACGCGATGCGTTGACGCGCGCCGACTTCGAAGAAGTGGCGACGATGTTGGGCTGCGAGGTGGAAGCCATTCAGGCGGTCGTGCAAGTGGAAAGCGGCTCGCAGGGCGCCTTCGCGCCGGATGGCAAACCGATCATTCTGTTCGAGCCGCATATCTTTTCGCGGCGGACGAACCGCCAGTTCGATGCGTCTCATCCGAACGTCTCCTATCGCTCTTGGGATCCCGCCAAGTATCCGCGCGGTGGGCAGGCTCCGCGCTGGGCGCAATTGCGTGAGGCTTACGCGCTGGATGAGGAGGCCGCGATCGCGTCGGCAAGTTACGGGCTCTTCCAGATCATGGGCTTCAACCACAATGTCTGCGGCTTCCCGACGGCCAAAGCGTTCGTCTCCGACATGTGCCGCGGTCAGGCGCAACAATTGAAGGCGTTCGCGATGTTCGTGCGCGGCAACAATCTGGCGGACGAACTCGTGCGCAAGGATTGGGAGGGCTTCGCCGCAGGCTACAACGGCCAAGGCCAAGTCGAGCGCTACGGGCGATTGATGCGCGAGGCGTACGAGCGGATCAAGGCAGGGTCCTAGGCTTGCGTGCAGCGGCCGGTGCGTCCTAGGTAGCGGGCCTTATGGCTCGTTACCTTATCACCTCCGCATTGCCTTACATTAACGGCATCAAGCATCTCGGCAATCTCGCTGGCTCGATGCTGCCTGCGGACGTGCACGCGCGCTTTCGTCGGCTACAAGGCCACGAGGTGCTGTTCATCTGCGCCACCGATGAGCACGGCACGCCGGCCGAACTGGCGGCTGCCGAGGCGGGGCAGGAGGTGGCGGAGTATTGTGCCCAACAATACCGGGTGCAGAAGGACGCCTGTGACGGTTTTCGGCTGTCGTTCGACCATTTCGGACGTTCGTCCAATCCGCCGAACCATCAGCTCACTCAGCATTTCTGCGAGGCGTTGGAGCGCAACGGCCTGATCGAGGAGCGCGTCTCCAAGCAGATCTACTCCATCGACGACAAACGCTTCCTGCCGGACCGCTACGTCGAAGGCACGTGCCCGAATTGCGCGTTCGAGCGCGCGCGCGGCGACCAATGCGACAATTGCGGGACTTTGCTCGATCCCATCGAATTGAAGAACCCGCGCTCGAAGATTTCGGGCTCCACCAATGTCGTACCGCGCGACACCGCGCATCTCTTTCTCAAGCAGCCGCTGATGCAGCAGCGCATCCGCGCCTGGGTGGACAAGGCGACGGATTGGCCACCGCTGGCGCGCTCGATTGCGTACAAGTGGCTCGACGAAGGCCTCATAGATCGCTCAATCACGCGCGATCTATCGTGGGGCATCAGGGTCACCAAGGATGGCAAGCCGCGCCCGGGCTTCGACACTAAAGTGTTTTACGTCTGGTTCGATG
>CAYRHK010000365.1:0-2182 GCA_964423825.1 uncultured Terricaulis sp.
GGCGCGCAGCGGCAGCCTCGGCCTTCTTGCGCTCAGCTTCGGCGATTTCGATTTTCGCTTGCTCTGGATCGACGAGGCCATCGGCGTTCACGCCGGGCGCCGATTGCGGCACGATGCCCATCTCGGCGCCGTACGTCGCTTCCAGATCGATGATGTCGCGCAGCAGAATCTTCTGCTCACGCAATTCATCGCGCCACACCATGATGGCTTCGAACGTCAGCGGGCTTTCGCACAGGCCGCGGATCATCGCGTCGCGGCCAGCCTCGATGCGCTTGGCGATGGCGATTTCGCCTTCGCGCGACAGCAATTCTACGGAACCCATCTCGCGCAAGTACATGCGTACGGGATCGTCGGTGCGGTCGGCATCCTCGCGGGTGTTGGTGACCGGGGGTTTGGCCTCGTCGCGAACCGCCACGGCCTTGGCGGCATCCTCTTCGGCGGCTTCGCCTTCCTCCTCATTGTCGACGACGTTGATGCCCATCTCGCTTAGCTGGCTCATCACGTCTTCGATCTGCTCGGAGGTGAACTCTTCGCTCGGCAGCACCTTGTTGAGTTCTTCGTGGGTCACGAAGCCGCGGGTCTTCGCCGCCTTGACCATCTTCTTCACGGCAGCGTCGGAGAGATCGAGGATGGGCCCGTCGGGCGCTTCCTTCTCTTCCGTCGCGGGTTCTTCGGTCTTGCTCATCGGCGCTCGCTTCACACAATTCGAAATAGGAACACTAAGGCTGAACGGCGAGGGCGCCGGCCGGGTCGTCCCCGCTCGGCGCTGCTTTTTCCGTGGCTTCTCGGGCGCGCGCTTCGATCTCACGCGCCTCGCGCCGCAGAGACTGGAAGCGCGCGAACGCCTCGTCGTCGCCTGTGGCGGCTAGCTCATGCAGTTCAGCCAATTCCTCCCTGATTGCCGGCGCCACCACTTCGAAGGTGGTCAACGCCAGCCATTGCTCGGCTCCCTGTTCGTCCGGCGGCGCCGGCTTCGGCCAGCGCGCGAGCCGGGCGACTGCCCGATCATGACCTGATCGGGTCAAATGGCGGTTGAGGGCGTCGCGGTCAATGGCCGGGCCCCCGGATTCTGCCGTCGCGGCCAAATCCAAGAGGGCGGCGCGGATCGACGCGAGGTCGGGATCGGCGATCGCGAGCCGCTCGAGCCAATCGCCGTATCGGGCAAGCAGCGGGGGGCTGTCGGCTGCGGCGCGGAGGAAATTTTCCGCCGCCGGCCGGGGGCGGGACATGGCTGTGAAGGCTTTTAGTTCAGGGGTCACGGCATGCTCGGGGGGCCTTCCCTTGCCGGGCCCGCGCGGCTGGAAGGGCGGGCGCTCGGTGCGCAGCGCCTCGCTGGCCTTAGCCATCAGCACGCCGAAATATTGGCGCTGGGTGTCGCGGTCGGTGATCTTGTTGGCGGCTTCGCGCAGTGCCGCCTGGAACGCGGCGCGCGCCTCGGGTGTTGTCAACGGTCGGCGCGCCTTCTCGCGTTCGAACAGGGCTTCCGATGCTGGCAAGGCGGCGGCGATCAGCGCCTCTAGGCCCTCGGGGCCAGCACGCCGGAAGATGTCGTCTGGGTCCTCGCCGGCAGGCGCGCGCGCGATCTTGACCGTGCGCTCTGGCGCAAAATGCGGCAGCGCCAGATCGAGCGCGCGCTCTGACGCGCGTTGGCCGGCGGTGTCGCCATCAAAGCAGAGGACAGGCTCGCCGCCAGCGCGCCAGACCAGCTGCAATTGTTCCTCGGTGAGCGCGGTGCCACACGGCGCCACCGCCCCGATGCCAGCGCGTTCGAATGCGATGACATCGAGATAGCCTTCGCCAACGGCAAGTCCGCCTGCTTTGGTTTTGGCCAGCAACTCGCGCGCTTGCTTTAGCCGATAAAGCACACGGCCCTTAGAATAGAGCGTTGTTTCCGGTGAATTGATGTACTTGGCGGCCTTGGCGTTGGCGTCGAGCAGGCGCCCACCAAAGCCGATGACCTTCCCGCTAGGATCGCCAATCTCGAAAGTGACGCGCCCGCGAAAGGTGTCGATCGGGCGCTTGCCGTCCTCGCCCGGGCGCGCCACGCCGGCAGCTACGATTTCCTCCATCGCGAAACCTTCGGCTCGTAGCTTGTCGAGCGTCCAGGTCCATTCGTCGGGCGCAAAGCCAACGCCGAAGCGCGTCCATTCGTCAGGCCCAAGCCCGCGCGCTTGCAGATAGC
>CAYRHK010000366.1:0-2176 GCA_964423825.1 uncultured Terricaulis sp.
GTTCGGCGCCTGCCATCGCTATGAGCCATCGGGCTCGCTTCATGGGCTCATGCGCGTGCGCGCGTTCACGCAGGACGACGCGCATATCTTCTGCCGCGAGGATCAGATCGAGGAGGAGGTGGCGTCCTTCATCAAGCTAGCGACCTCAATCCACGATGATTTCGGCCTTGAGCGCAGCCACATCACCCTTGGCACGAGGCCAACACCGCGCTCGGGCACCGACGAGTTCTGGGACATGGCCGAAGCGCAGTTGATGAATGCGGCGCGCAAGGCCGGCGTCGAGCCCGTGATCGCGGAAGGCGACGGCGCCTTCTATGCGCCGAAGCTTGACTTTCAGTTGAAAGACGCGATCGGCCGCACCTGGACATGCGGCACGATCCAGAACGACTACGTGCTGCCGGAACGTCTGGGAGCGGAGTATGTCGGCGCCGACGGCGAGAAACATCGTCCCGTGATGTTGCACCGCGCCATCCTGGGTTCGTTGGAGCGCTTCATCGGCATTTTGATCGAGAACGTCGCCGGCGCCTTTCCGCTGTGGCTGGCGCCGACACAAGTGGTGGTGGCGACCATCACCTCCGAGGCGGATAGCTATGCCAACGAGGTTGCGGAAACGATGCGTGCAGCGGGTCTGCGCGTCGAACTCGATCTGCGCAATGAGAAGGTCGGCTACAAGGTGCGCGAGCACAGCTTGCAGAAGACCCCGATCATCGCCGTCGTCGGCAGGAAGGAGGCCGAGGACAAGTCCGTGGCGCTGCGCCGTTTAGGCGGCGACGCGCAAACGGTCATGGCCCTCGACGCCGCCTTGGCGATGCTAACCGCGGAGGCGACAGCGCCAGACCTGCGGGATCGCTAGGCGCGGCTTGTGCCGCATAGGCGGCGGCCATCGCGGATGAAAAGCGGTTAAGGCGCACCGTTCATATGAGAATACCCCGCCCAAAAGGCGTCTCGAGCCTAGACGCGCCAGCGTCTAGGCGACAGGATTGTGAGTCTGTGGGCTCGCCGGGCTGGAGACACGGGTGGACAAGTTTCCCTCACGCGAACGCGCTAGCGCGGCGACGGCGGAGCCGCGGGTTTCGGCGGTCGTTGTGGCGTGTGCTGTAGACGCGAGCTCGCCTGCGCGATCTGCCTTGGATCTTTGTTTACGCAGCGCCCTGGCGGAGCCCTGGATCGACGAGCTCATCGTGGTCGACCAAAACAACGCGCCGGAAATATCGTCTGCCTTCCGTGCGCTGCAGCTTGATCGGCGCGACGTGAAAGTCATTCCGGCCCTGCCGGGCGGTGGCGGCGCGGTGAGCGCGAATCGCGGCGCCGCCGCAGCGCGCGGACGGTGGCTGCTCTTTCTGGACGCAGATGTTGTCCTGCAACGCGGAGGCGTCGCGCGCATGGCGGCGGCGGGCGGCGAAGCACGGGCGCCGTGGGTCGTGGGCGGTCGTCTTACCCGCCTCGATGGCCGAGAGCGTAATTTGGCGCGTCCCGGCGCGCTCAACGCGTTTTCCAGCATTGCGGTGGCGCTCGGCGTCGGCGCCAAGCCGCCGCGCCCGCGGCGAAACCTCGCGGCTGGCGCTGCCGGCGCCACGCGCGTAGGCGCGGTGTCGAGCGCTTTCATGTTGATCCCGCGCGGCGACTTCGAAATGCTGGGCGGGTTTGATGAGGGCTTCCTGGGCGAAGCAGCCGACCTCGACCTGTGTCGCCGCGCGACAGACGCTGGCGGCAGCATCCTGTTTCAGCCCGAAGCCACGGGCGTACAATTCGAGCGCTTCCACGGGCGCGGCCGCAAACGCGTTCAGGGCTTGGCCCGCTTCGCCGTCAAGAGCGCCAAGACGCCAGCGGAAAAAGCGTTTGCCGCCATCGCTGGCCCTTTGCTCGCGCTGACTATGGGGCTTCGCGACTTCGTGGCGGGGCAACCGCCGCGTCGTCGTTAGTCACGATTGCGGCGACCCGTCCAATGTGCAGCGTCGTTTGTTCACCGCGTCCTAGCGCGATGCCGCGCGCAGGCTGCGCCGCTTCTTCGAAGCGAAGAGCGCGCGAGGCGAGCGCGGCTCGGGTGTTCTGCAGTTCGCGCCCTTCAATGACGATGGTGTCGCCAACCTCCGCGCCCGCGGCCGCCTCTTCGACATCCGCGAGGCGAATGCCGGTTTGGGTCATGAACACGAAGCTTGGTTGGGTATAGCCCACC
>CAYRHK010000367.1:0-2166 GCA_964423825.1 uncultured Terricaulis sp.
GCCGGTGATGGTGTCGTTCCCAGAGCCGCCAATGGCGTTCTCGATGACTGCGCCGCGCGCAATCGCGATGTTGCCGATCGCGACGCCGACGCCGCCATTGCCGGGCCCGGCGCTCGAGAACGCCTCTTCGCGTAGATCGATTTCGGAATCGGTGGAGAAGCCGGACAGATCCAGCGTGTCGTTGCCGCCCGCGTCCCATATTGCAAACACGGGGCTCTGGCCGGCGGTGATTGTGAAATGCGCATGCCCAGTGTTGGAGTTGAAGCCGTAGACGGTATCGCCCGTGCGCGTCGTCATGTTTGCGCCATAGAGACGCTGCGCGGCGGCGATATCATGCAATTGCGGGCCCGCAGCGAAGCCGTTGAGGCTATTGCCGACATTGCCAGAGCCGAAATAACTCATGATCGTGAATGAGCGAGAGTCCTGCCAATAGATCGCGTCGGCGTCGTAAGTTGGGCTGCCGACAGTGGCGTCGTAATCTGCGGGGTGACTCAAGCCAATGGCGTGACCGATCTCATGCGCCAAGGTGTGAAAGCCGAACCCGCCACTCGTCAGATCCTGATTGCTCGCGAGCGTGATATTGACCCAGATATCGCCCGCGAATGCGCTAGCCGCGGTTGACCCGGGGAAGTAGGCGAAGGCCGAGGCGCCCTCGAAACCAGTGTCGTAATTGCCGAACAGGATCGTCGCATTGTCGGCGTAGGCGCCGGGACCCGTCGTGCCCGAACCGACGCGCACGAAGGTAATGTTGGCGATTTCCGACCACAGCGCGAGCGCTTCGATTGCAGCGATGATCTGCGCCTCAGAGAACTGCGTGAAGCCGCCAACCCCTGACGGCGGCGTCGCCGCAGTGGCGCGGAAGGCGTACGTCACAACCGCGGCCTGGCCGACGATGCCGCTCCAGCCATTGCTGTCGCGCGTCAATTGCGCCGCGGCCTGGTCCCAGTTGTAGATCGGCAACCCATTCGCCGCCGTTCCAGAGGTTGGCGGCGCAAACGCCTGCGGCGTTGAAGGCGAATTGCCGGAGCAAATCGGGCAGCCGCAACTGAAATAGCCCCCATCGCTCGGCGCCGCGTCGAACGCACTGGTCCATTGCGGGAACAAGCCGCGCAGCGGGGCGCTATCGAGCAAGCCGCCGCTGACGCTGTCATACCAGGGCCGCAGTGACCCGAACCCACCCCGCGCAAGTCCTGAAATCGGCATCGCTCATCCCCTTCGCTAACCGGCAACCATAGGCCGTTCCCGGATCCGGCATCGGCGCAAGATGACCGGCACTATCGTGATTAGGCCACGCAAATCCCTGGCGCCAAGCACCTTCGACGCCGCAAATCCATGAAACCTTGCCCACATTGCAGGCGAATCTAGCGTATGAGCGACCCCATGACTGACCGCCCCGCCCGCCATGCGC
Source organism: uncultured Terricaulis sp. (assembly GCA_964423825.1). Classification (GTDB taxonomy): domain Bacteria; phylum Pseudomonadota; class Alphaproteobacteria; order Caulobacterales; family Aquidulcibacteraceae; genus Vitreimonas. The sequence continues at coordinate 1,409 of CAYRHK010000367.1, forward strand.
CGATTGTCATTATCGGCTCCGGCCCCGCCGGCTACACCGCCGCCATCTATGCCGCGCGCGCGCTGCGCAAGCCGCTCTTGATTGCGGGCCTGCAGCCAGGCGGGCAGCTGACCATCACCACCGACGTCGAGAACTATCCGGGCTTCGCCGATGTCATCCAGGGGCCATGGCTCATGGAGCAGATGCGCGCACAGGCGGTGCACGTCGGCGCCGAGATCGTGGAAGACATCATCATCAGCGCTGAACTCAGCCAACGCCCATTCCGGCTCGTTGGCGATTCCGGCCAGATCTACCTGGCTGACGCGCTGATCATCGCCACCGGCGCGCAAGCGAAGTGGCTGGGCCTGCCGAGCGAGCAGAAATTCTCCGGCTTCGGCGTGTCAGCCTGCGCGACCTGCGACGGCTTTTTCTATCGCGGCAAGGAGGTCGCCGTCATCGGCGGCGGCAACAGCGCGGTGGAGGAAGCGCTTTACCTCGCCAACCTCGCCTCGAAGGTCACACTGATTCACCGCCGCGATTCTCTGCGCGCGGAGAAGGTGCTGCAGGAGCGCCTGCTCAAGCATCCCAAGATCGAAGTGGTGTGGGACCATGCAGTGGAAGAGATCGTCGGCGTCGAGGATCCGCTTGGCGTCACCGGCATCGTGATCAGACAGGTGAAGACCGGCGCGCGCGAGGAGCGCCGGCTCGACGGCGTCTTCGTCGCCATCGGCCACGCCCCGGCGACCGAACTCTTCAAAGGCCAAGTCGAGATGCACGAC
>CAYRHK010000368.1:0-2158 GCA_964423825.1 uncultured Terricaulis sp.
AAATGTCCTTCACGCGATAGGCGAGGTGGCCGAAATTGCGTCCGCCGCCATATTCATGCTCATCCCAATTGTACGTCAGCTCGACCAGCGGCGCTTTCTTTTGGCGCGCCAACTCCACATCGTCGGGCGCGGCCAGGAAGACGAGCGTGAAGCGCCCGCCCTCATTGTCCATTCGGTACATCTCGACCAAACCCAGCTTTGCGCAGAAAAAGTCGAGCGCGGCGTCGAGGTTGCCAACGCGGATCATGGTGTGCAGGTAACGCATGGGAACTTCCTTCGCGCCACGCTAGCGCAAGTGATGACGGAGGCCTAGAAATTCGCGCGAAACTTAGTTTTGCCTGGTTCCGCACATGTCTTCGCCGTAAGCAAGGCGAAGATCGGTTCAGCTGAACGAGGGACCGTGGATTTGCTCGAAGGATTGGGGATTGCCATGAAAACACTGCTTGTTTCTGCTGTTGCAGCCGCCGCGCTGGCGACGCTCGCCACACCGACCGCAGCGCAGTCGCTCAACACCGGCGCGACCGGCACGTTCGGCCAAGTTTCGCTGCGTGCGGGCTTCGAACCCGATCCTCATTCGGTGACCGTCAACGCCGGCGGCAGCGTCGACGCCACGCGCGCCAACGCCGCGTGCGGCGGCTTTATCGCCGCGCGCCCGAGCTTCACCCTGCGTTACACGGCGGGCGACTACCCGCTCTATATATCGGCAGCCTCGGAGACCGACACCACCATTGCCGTGCGTGCGCCTGACGGCAGCTGGTCTTGCGATGACGATGGCGCCGGCAACCTCAACCCGGTGGTGAGCTGGGCCAGCCCGCGGAGCGGGCGCTATCAAATCTGGGTCGGCCGTTTTGGCGTTGAAGGCGAGACGGCGCCGGCGGTGTTGAATATTTCCGAACTCGGCGCGGGACAAGTTTCTGCTCCGACAGGCGAAGGCCCCGACTACGCGCTCGATCCCGCCTATGGCGCGATCGAACTTGTTTCCGGGTTCGAGCCCGATCCCCATCGCGTCTCGATCGCGGCCGGCGGCGATATCGACGCCTCCAGCATCGGCGCGCCGGGTTGTTTGGGCTGGATCGCGCGCGCGCCCGACTATCGCGTGAACTGGACCGCGGGCGACGGCCAGCTGCCGCTGATCTTTTCAGTGCAATCTGATGCTGACACGACCCTCGTGATCAATGACGCCAACGGCAATTGGGTCTGCGACGACGATGGCGGCAATCAGGGCTTGAACCCATCAATCAGCTTCTCGCAGCCCTCATCGGGTCAATACGACGTGTGGGTCGGCACGTTTGCCCAGGGAGGATTGCAGAACTCGACACTGTCAGTTTCCGAGCTCTACTCCGAGTAATCTCACCAGTGGGCGCTAGCAGGCGCACCCTGGAAAACTTCCGCTAATCGCCGCCGGGTGCCTTTGCTGGTGTCCGGCGGCAGTGCGTCGAGCGGAAAAAACCCGAGTTCGGCGATTTCGCCGTGACTGTCGGTGGGGCAGGGCTGCCAGGCGCCCACCCGGTAGAGTGCGATGTGGTCGTTCGGAAAGTTGGCGTGATTGGCGAAGAAGCCAATCAGCGTCGGCGCCTCGGTCGCCGAGATGCCGCCTTCTTCGGCCAGTTCTCGGACGACCGCCTCCAGCGCGCTCTCTCCGCGCTCGACGCCGCCGCCTGGAAAATGCCAGCCGGGCGCGTAAGTGTGGCGCACGAGCAGGACGCGTCCGATGTCATCGCAGGCAATGGCGCGTACGCCAAGGGTCACGCCGCGTCGCAAGCGCCACCACGCGCGGAATGCCGGGGAGATGTACGGTTCGAGCTTTATGCGCCAGTCGGACATGCTGGCGTGCCTTGCATCGCCGGAGCGGTGACGCAAGGACACCGCGCCAAGGCGTTGATTGAATTGATCGCGGTTGTGTGATCGCGGCATTGGACCGACAGTGGACTGCAAGTGCGTCTTGCATCGGCGCGCGACGCCTGTCATGGGCGCCCGCCATGAAGATAACTTTGCCGCCGCCGAAGCTGCCCGGCGGCCCCTACGTGATGGGCATTCTCAATGTGACGCCGGATTCGTTCTCCGACGGCGGAGAAGCCGAAGAGGCGGCGACGCCGCGAGCGCTCGCCATGTTGGAAGCGGGCGCCGACATCATTGACATTGGCGGGGAGTCGACGCG
>CAYRHK010000369.1:0-2156 GCA_964423825.1 uncultured Terricaulis sp.
ACGCCAGCATCGTCGCCATGTTCGGCGCGATCATGCCCGAGCCCTTGGCGATGCCGGCGATGTTCACGCTCACGTCCTCGACGGCGCAGGCAGCGCCCGCGCCCTTGGAATAGGTGTCGGTGGTGCCGATCGCCTGCGCGGCTGCGAGCCAATCCACGGCGCCGAGTTCCATAGCGGGCAGGGCTGCTGCGATCCTGGCGTCGTCGAGCACGACGCCAATGACGCCGGTGGACGCTGCAAGCATGTCCTCCGCATCAACGCCAAGTTTTAACGCGCTCGTTGCTATGGCTCGCGCGCACGCTGCGTCGCCAGCCGAGCCGGTGAACGAATTGGCGCAGCCTGCGTTGACTAGCAGCCCGCGCGCCGCGCCTTCGCTTTCCGCCAGCGCGCGCTTGCACCAATCGGTTGGCGCCGAGCCCACGGCATTGGTTGTGAAGACGCCGGCCGCCGCGGTTCCCTTCGGGAACCGCATCAGCAGGAGGTCGGGCCGCTCGTGCTTGTAGAAGCCGGCGCGACCGATCGCCGCCTCTACGCCAGCGATCGCCGGCAAGTTGGGGAAACTTTCTGGCGCCAGTGGAGAAACCTGAGTTGGCGTCATGGCGTAGGCGAGGTCGGCGCCGGCTCTTCGCTCACGACGCCGCCCGGTCCAACCGGAAACGGGAAGGGCGGGGCGTTCGGCTCGTCGGGCGCGGGTTGGGGCCGGATCGGAGTCGGCGCGGCGTCGGGCGGCGCCGAAGGCTCGGCGCCTGCTTCCGCGTCGTCCGCGCCCGGCGGTTGGGTCCGTCGCTCGATGCGCGCTTCCCTCGCCAATCGCTCCTCAAGTTCCAAGGTTTGCTGGTAGCGCAGCCAGTCGATGATCCGCGGGCGCAACGTTTCTAGACTCGGCGCCCCTCGTACCCGCCGGTCTTCGAGACGCAAGATGTGCCATCCAGTGGGAAGCTCCACCGGGCCGATAAGGCCACCGACGCTGGCGCGCTCCACTGCTTGCCGCAAATTGCCGGTCAGATCCGAGAGGGCGGCAAAGCCAAGGTCGCCGCCATCGGCCGCTGTGTCGCGCTCTGTTGATAGCTCGAAGGCCAGGGCTTCGAACCGCTCGCCTTGTTCGAGCCGTCTTCTGGCTGCGTCCGCAGCCTCTCGGGTGTCGAATTGGATGTGCCGCAGCCGTACTTCCTCGCCTTCTCCAAGTTGGCTGACGTTCTCCCGATAGAGCCGCTCGATCGCATCGGGATCATTGGCCAGATCGTCGATTTCTGTGTAGATCGCGTTGGCCAGCACCAGTTCCCGGGCGTTGTCGAGTTGGCGGCGTACATCCGGCTCGCGATCCAGGCCCCGCGCTTCGGCTTCTAACGCGAACAGGCGGTTGCGGATTAGCTCTTCCAGCGCCACGAAAAACGCATCCGAGTTCGCGTCCAGGTCCTCGGTTTCTTGCAGCCAGCCGCGGGCTACGGCGTAAGCGCGCACGTCCTCGGTGTAGATGGGCCGCCCGTTGACTGTGGCCGCTACGATCGGGTTGTCGATGCCTTCGCCGTCTCCCGCGGAGTCGCGGCCAAGGCCGCAGGAACTCAACGCGAAGGCGAGAGCGATCGCAAACATGAACGGGGCGCGCTTCTGCGTTGCCATGGTCGGCAGTCTCCGGGTTGCACGGCGCGCATGCCCCGCGCCCAATTGGCGCCCCAGGTCACATTGACACCGCCGGGAGCCGCTCTTAAGTCTCGCCCGCGCACGAGTCGAGAGTGTTTCGCACGCGGGCGCGCGTACGAGAGCTGCAGAAAAGCCAAATTCCTCAACGCACTCGCTCCCTCGACCAGCGCTGGCAAAAAGCCCCGCGCAGCCCTATTTAGAACGCACCCATGCTGAACCTCGCCAAGCAGATTTTCGGTTCCGTCAACGAGCGCAAAGTCCGCCAGTTGCGGCCGATGGTAAGCCGCATCAATGCGCTCGAACCCACCTTCGAAGCGCTCTCTGACGAAGCGCTACGCAACAAGACCAGCGAGTATCGTCACCGCCTGGCCCGCGGCGGCAAGATCGACGAATTGCTGCCCGAAGCCTTTGCCACCGTGCGCGAGGCCGCCAAGCGCGTGCTCAACATGCGCCACTTCGATGTGCAACTGATGGGCGGCATGTTTCTGCACAACGGCAAGATCGCGGAGATGCGC
>CAYRHK010000370.1:0-2114 GCA_964423825.1 uncultured Terricaulis sp.
GGAAGGTGCCGACGTCGGCGGTCATGCCGATATTGATTTCGGCGATCTGGAAGAAGGCGTCTTCCGTGCAATAACGGATGTCGCAAGCGCTCGTCATATCGACGCCGGCGCCGACGCAGCCGCCCTGGATCGCCGCGATCACCGGCATACGCGCTTCATCGAGACAGTTGAAGCTGCCTTGAAGGGTCAGCACGAACCGCCGGAACGCCTCCGCGCGCGCATATTGATCGCCGCCGGATGCGCTGACGCCCTCGCCGTCGGTGAAGACCGAGATATCCATGCCGGCGGTGAAGTGTTTGCCAGTGGAGGAGATGACGATGACGCGCGCCTTGGCGTTGTCGTCGATGTCGCGGACGAGCGCCGGCAGCTCGTTCCAGAACGCCCGGTTCATGGCGTTGAGCGCTTCGGGGCGCGAGAGCACGACGTGAGCGACGGCGTTGGAGATGGTGAGTTTGAAGCACGTGATGTCAGTCATTGCGGAGTCCATCGTGAGCAGAACGTCTCAGGCGGAAGGCAACGCGCGCAAGCGAACGCGCCCCGGTTCAATAACGGAGAAATGCCCAGCCCAATCCGAGCGCGCCATGATCAAGCGCGCGAGCATCGCACCTGCGTCAGGCGAACGAGGCATCGGCAGGCGGAACAGAACAATGCCGCATGCGACTGGCAATTCAGATGCGAACGCCAGTTCGCCGAAATCCTTGTCGAACGTAAGCAAGATTCGACCCTCGCGCATCGCCCAGGCCAGCACCTCGGGATCGCCGATGCCGGGGGCTTCCGTGCGCACCCAAGCCGCATCCATACCGGCCGCGCGAAGCGCTTCGACAGCGTCGCCCGGCATGTTCTCATTAGCGAGAAACCGCATATCAGTTCAGCGCGTAGACGCGCTCGGCGCCAAGCGCGTCGCGCGCGTAGGCGAGGCATGCGACGATGTCCTCGACGGTCACGCCTGGGTATTGGCGGATGATCTCAGCCTGGCTCCAGCCATCGGCGAGCAGTCCGATGACGAACTCCACCGCCAGCCGCGTGCCCTTGATCACCGGCTTGCCGGTCAGGACGGCGGGATCAATTGCGATGCGCGGATGTTCTTGCATGCGTAACATTACCATGACTGCACGGTACATTGGAAGCGTCGTTCGGCGTGGCGCCAAGATCGCGTCACACTGATTCAGTGCAGGTGTCCGCGTCGAAACAGATGCCACACATAAATTAGTATGATGATCTGGGTCGCAATTCCAAACCCGTAGCCAACCCAATCAACTTCAGAAAGCTGGCCGGCGCCCCATAAAGCACCCGTACTCACGAGGCCGACGAGAAAGTGCCCAGAAAAGATATAAGCGGCGACCTTGCGCATGGCCAACAAATAAACGGCGGCAATCACGTACGCTGCCAACATGGCCGCACCAAAGGCCCAGTCCAGAGCGCCGGAACTGTCGACGATTGCGCGATCCTGGGCATCGAGTTCTACTAGGCCGCCGAACACCAAGATCGCGCCAAATATGGTAATCGCTGCGGCAAACACGATCCAAAGCGCGATCGCCCATACACAGCCCGGCGGATTGGGAGGGGATGGGTGGCTGCTCACGATCCTCGGTACTAAGCAAACACCACGCCCGTCAGCACCGCCGCGTAGTGCACCGCCGCCGCGCTCATCACGAAGCCGTGCCAGATCGCACGGCGGAAGGGGAGTTTCTCCGAGACGTAAAACGGGATGCCGATCGTGTAGAGCAAGCCGCCAACCGCGAGCAGTATGAGCCCCGCGAGCGGCACGCCGTCGATCATCGGCCCCATGGCCGCAACGATCAGCCAACCGAGCAGCACATAGAAGCCGATCCACACCCGCTTGCCGATCCCTGGCAGAAAGAGCTTCCCCGCAGCGCCGATGATCGCGAGCGCCCAGACGATGCTCGTCATGGAGATCGCCCAGGCGCCATCGAAGCGCAGCGTAGTGAACGGTGTGTAGGTGCCGGCGATCATCAGAAAGATGGCGGCGTGATCGAAGCGGCGCAGCAGCGCCTTGCGGTCCGGCGTTTCGGTCATGTTGTAGGCCATCGAGCAGCCGACCATGGTCATCACGCAGACGCCGTAGACCGCGACCGCGCTGGCCGACATTATAG
>CAYRHK010000371.1:0-2111 GCA_964423825.1 uncultured Terricaulis sp.
GGCATCATCTTCGGCAACTTCCTGTCGGGCGCCATGCGCAACCCGTCGGCGGCGCAAGGCCAGTTCGGCAACCTGATCTTCGGCTTCGCCGTGACCGAAGCGCTCGGCATCTTCTCGTTCTTGGTGGCCATTCTGTTGCTCTTCGTCGTGCCGAAGTGAGGCTTTAAGCCCGCATGTCTCACCCTTCCGAAGACGGCGCTGAGCACGCGCATGGCGCTGACGCCGTGCCCGATGTGACGCCGACCGCAGACGCAGCGCATGGCGCCGACGTCGCCGCGCATGGCGGCGAGCACGCGGCGACCTTCCCGCCGTTCGACCAGACGCTGTTCGCAAGCCAGCTGATCTGGTTCGCGATCACCTTCGTGGCGCTCTATTTCATCGTCTCGCGCTTCATCCTGCCCAGCGTTTCGACGGTGCTGGAAAAGCGCGCCAGCGTGATCAAGGCCGACGTCGAAAGCGCTGCGGAGAAAAGCGCGCGCGCTGAGGCGGCGAAGTCAGGAATGGAGAAGGCCACGGCCGAGGCCCGCGCCGAGTCCCGCGCTTTGGTCGAAGCCGCTCGCGCGGACATGACCGCCAAGCTCGCCGCCGAACAGCAAGGCGCGGAAGCGCGCTTGGCTGAGCGGATCGCGGCGGCGGAAACCCGCGTGGCGGACGCGCGCGCCAAGGCGCTGGCGGAGGCGCCGGCCATCGCCGAGAGCCTCGCGCGCGACATCGCCGCGAAGCTTCTCCCGGCCAACGCTTAAGGACACCCGCGATGGACTTCACCGCCACCGAAACCGCCTTTATCGCGCTGCTGATCTTCTTCGGCTTGCTGATCTACCTGAAGGTACCGCAGCAGGTGATGGGCATGCTTGACGGCCGCAGCCAAGCCATCGCGAAGGAACTCCGCGACGCGCGCAAGTTGCGCGAGGACGCCGAGGCGCTGTTCACCGAGTACGAAGCCAAGCGCGCCGCCGCCGAAGCCGAAGCGAAGGCCATCGTCGACGCGGCCAAGGAGCAAGCCGCGCGGGTGGCGGAAGAGACCCGCGTGTCGATGCTCGACGCCATCAAGCGCCGCGAGCAACAGGCCGAGGAGCGCATCGCGCAAGCCGAAGCCCGCGCTTCGAGCGAAGTCCGCGCCGCCGCCGCCGAAGCCGCCATCGCCGCCGCCGAACGCATGATCCGCGAAGGCATGAACGACAAAACCCAAGCCGCTCTTGTGCGCGCCGCCGCCGGCGAGCTTGACCGCAAGTTCGGCTGATCGGCGCGGGCGGTGGAGCCGCTCCTGGTTTCAACCGGCGTCGTCGCGCTCGCCGAGATCGGCGACAAGACACAATTGCTGGCGATCGTGCTGGCGGCGCGGTTCCGCAAGCCTATCCCGATCATCCTCGGCATTCTGGCGGCCACGCTGCTCAATCATGCGGCGGCGGCGGCTCTCGGCTTCCTGATCGCGCAATGGCTGAGCGGGCATGTGTTTCAGATCGTCGTCGGCGTGGCGTTCCTCGTGATGGCCGCCTGGGCGCTCATTCCTGATAAGGAGGACGAGCGTAGCGCTCAGGCGAGCGGCGCTGGCGTGTTCTTGACGACGCTGACGGCGTTCTTCCTGGTCGAGATCGGCGACAAAACCCAGATCGCCACGTCGCTCTTGGCCGCGCGCTTCCAGGACATCGCGCTCGTCACCGCCGGCACCACGCTCGGCATGATGCTGGCGAACGTGCCGGCGGTGTTGCTGGGTGAAGCGGTGACGCGGCTTGTGCCACTCGCTTATGTGCGCGCCAGCGCGGCGCTGCTGATGGCGGCGACGGGGGTTTGGATTTTGGGCGCGGCACTGTTCTGAAGCCGCCCTCCTAGATCAGCCCCCATTCGATCGGGACGGTGCCGACGATCTGCTGGTTTTGTACAACAAACCCGTTCATGGTCCAGAGCGCCAGCGCGCCGTCGCTGTTGCGCAGCATGATGTCGTCGCGCCCGTCGCCGTTATAATCGCCGACATTGGCGATCGACCATGTCAGCGGCGCGCCGCCGATAATGGCCTGGCCGAGCGAGACATCGCCGTTCATGCGCCATTCGGCAATGGCGCCGTCGTTGGAATTGCGCCAGAGGATGTCGGCGCGGCCATCGCCGTCGAAATC
>CAYRHK010000372.1:0-2098 GCA_964423825.1 uncultured Terricaulis sp.
GACTGGGCCGCGCGGCCTCGCCGAGGCGGCGGCGACCTCGGTCGCGGCGCCGCGCGCGCCCGGCGCGCCCGCGCTGCCCGGCCTCGCCGCGCCCTCGGCGCCGGCCGCGCCCGCATCCGACGCACCGCCCGGCGATTATCCGCTCGGCGTCGCGCGCGCGCAGCTCCATGAAACCTACATCGTCGCGCAGACGAAAGACGGCGTCGTCATCGTCGACCAGCACGCCGCGCACGAGCGGCTGGTGTACGAGCGCATGAAGGCGATGCTCGCCAACGGCGGTGTGCGCCGCCAGGCGCTGCTCATTCCCGAAGTGGTGGAGCTCGATCCGAGCGAAGCGGAAACGATCAACGTCCGCGCTGACGAGTTGGCGCAACTGGGTTTGGTGATTGAGCCGTTTGGCGCCGGGGCGGTGCTGGTGCGCGAAACGCCGACGCTGTTGGGTCATGTCGACGCGGCGGGCTTGTTGCGCGATCTGGTCGACGACATCGCCGAGCTTGGTGAAGCGCATGCGCTGAAGGAGCGGCTGGAAGAGGTGTGTTCGTCGATGGCGTGCCGGGGCTCGGTGCGGGCGGGACGTCGCCTCACGGGCGACGAAATGAACGCGCTGTTGCGTCAAATGGAGGCGACGCCGTTCTCCGGCCAATGCAACCACGGCCGGCCGACCTACGTTGAGCTAAAGCTGGCGGATATCGAGAAGCTGTTTGGGAGAAGATGATTTCCGCTCATCGCCGGAGCGGACCTTGGGCTAAGCGCGCTAAGTAGTAGTCTATGAGACGGGGTCGCCAAGAGATAGAGCGGGCGTTCAGGAGCGCAAGGTGGCGAGACCTCGTACTGGACCTAAAGCGGTCGTGGGGAATGTGGGCTTTGGTGGTCACACTTGTCGCGGGGCTTGGGTATTACAACGCCACACCGCGAACGGTGGTTGAAATCGCCCATGGAACGGCCATCGGAGCGCATCAGCCCGCTTCCGAAGACAACAGCGCGCTTATGAGGATCGCGGTTCGGATCGATTCAAATCGGATCGTGAACGTGTCCGTTCCGCGCGCAACGCCATACCTAGTAGGACGACGAGTTGAGATCGGAGTAATCCGACGTGATTGGCCGCCATATGCGGTCACCTATCGATTTGTGCGTTACGTTGAAGGATCGCCCTAAGAAAACGTGACCAATTGTATCCGTAGGACTTGTTTCCAACCGGCCTTACTTATATCCTTACCTGTAGTAAGGAAAACTCATGTCCATCGCCACTATCACCTCGAAAGGTCAACTCACGCTCCCCAAAGAGGTGCGCGAGGCGATGCAGGTCGGCCCCGGCGACCGCGTTGACTTCGTGCTGATGGAGGACGGCAATTTCGCCGTGCTGCCGGCTACGGCTTCGGTAAAGCGCCTCAAGGGCCTCATCCCGAAGCCGAAGAAACTGGTTTCGCTCGCCGACATGGACAAGGCCATCGCGCGCGGAGCCAAGGGCGAGTGATTGGCCTCGACACCAATGTCGTGGTGCGCTTCTTGGCGCAGGATGACGCCGTGCAGTCGCCGCTAGCCACGCGATTGATCAATCGGTTGAGCCGCGAGCGACCGGGCTTCATCAGCGCTGTCGTGCTGGCGGAGATCTGCTGGGTGCTCTCGCGCGCCTACAAGACCTCGCGCGAGCAAGTTGCAGAGTCGGTCGAAGGGTTGTTGCGCTCTGCTGAATTAATCGTGGAGAACGCCGAGGCGGCCTATCGTGCGCTTGGCGCTTACCGCGCTTCCGCGTCTGTCGAGTTTGCTGACGCGCTCATTGCCGAAACCGCGATCTTGGCCGGCGCAAGCGAAGTCGTGACTTTCGATCAGAAGGCGGCGAGGGAGTTGGGGATGCGGTTGTTGAAGTGAGCCTCACCAACTCCCCGTATTGCCCATGCTCGTCCAAGGCTCTTGCGGCGCCAGGCGATCGCCTTCTTGCAGCAGTTCGATTGAAATCCCGTCGGGCGAGCGCACGAACGCCATGTGGCCGTCGCGCGGGGGACGATTGATGGTAACACCGCCGTCCATCAGCCGCTGACACGTCGCGTAAATGTCCTTCACGCGATAGGCGAGGTGGCCGAAATTGCGTCCGCCGCCA
>CAYRHK010000373.1:0-2096 GCA_964423825.1 uncultured Terricaulis sp.
GGCCAGAAGGGCCAAGTGGGGCAGGTGAATTATTCGACGGCGAAAGCCGGCATGATCGGCTTCACCAAGGCGCTCGCGCAGGAAAGCGCCAGCAAGGGCGTCACCGTGAATTGCGTCTGCCCCGGCTACATCGACACCGATATGGTCGCGGCCGTGCCCGAGGACGTGCTGAAGAAGATCATCGCGGGGATTCCAGTCGGCCGCCTCGGCAAAGCCGAGGAGATCGCGCACGCAGTGTCGTTCCTGGCCTCGGATCAGTGCGGCTTCATGACCGGCGCCACGATCACCATGAACGGCGCACAGTACATCGCGGGCTAGGGGGCGACTGAGACCGCGACTAGTTCTGCTCTGCGGGAGGCGCCGGCGCGCCTTGCAAGTTATCGGCGAAAAATCTGACCACTTCCGCATTGAATTCACGATGGAAAGTCGCGCGATCGAATCCATTGCTGTCCGAGCACAGCATTGGCGCCAACAATGACCCCACAAGGCCGCACGGGGCCAGAAACGCGAAGTGGCCGGCGTCGGGAACAACCTTTGGAACAGGGCTGTTGGGTAATAGCGCCGCGATCGCGGTTGCGTTGCTTGCCGCAGGAGCGTTGACGTCAGCGCTCGCGGCCCAGACTTGGACCGGCAGCGTCGCTCGCTCCAACCGCTCACGACTGAACGCCATGCCCAGGCCTGGCGCAGCCAGCACGGCCGCTCGTACGCGAGGGTCGTGAAGTTCACCAGTTTCGCTGGGACTTTCCAGAACGACTCCGGGTTGGATAAGACGGCAGACGAACTCCGGGTTCGTTTCGCACGCGCTGCTGACCAAGGAGAAATCGGGAGTCGCGCCGATATTGATCAGCGCAGTTGTCGCGCCCGCCGAAAAGCCGAACAGGCCGACCCTTTCGGGATCGAGCGAGCCGCGGTCGTTCCACGCGTTCAGCAGGAAGTCGTTGACCCGCACAACTTGGCGGGCGCGATCGGTCATCCATGTTGGGGCGCCAACGATCGAGTGGTCTTGGTAGTTGTCGCCGTTGTGCACCAATGCGGCGACAACATAGCCTTGCTCGGCCAACGCCAATGCTGTGTCGATATGGCTGGTCGGTGACGCGCCAGTACCATGCGAAATGACGATGAGCGGGTGCCTTCCGGCAGTAATTGGCGCATCGGGGGCTACCTCGACGAGTCCCATACCCATCAAGGTGAAGCGCGCACGCCCCTCCGCCGGATAGAGCAACAGGACATTGATGGGGGCGTGGCCAGGATCAGGCGCCGCGACAATTTCCATGCCGATTGTGCGCGAGGGGCGGATTGCCCCGTTGTAGAGGCTCGCGGCGAGCGTCGCGAAAACGCCAAGCCCCAGGAGAAACGCCCAAAACAGCACCCTCACAACGACCTTCATAGCGGCTCCTACTTGATCGAGACCCCATCTAGTATACAGTGTATACAAGTGTCAACCAGAGCAAAAATCCTCAATGCGGCGCGCCTCGCATTTGACGATGGCGGCGAGGCAGGCCTTTCACTCCGCGACGTCGCGGCTCGCAGCGGTCTGACGCCGATGGCGATCTACCGGCACTTCGCGAACAAGCAGGCGCTCATCGATGCGCTCATGCTCGAGGCCATCACCGAGTGGCGCCGGCGGGCGGCGGCGATCCGCCCGGGGGCGCCGGTCGCGTGGCTGCTGCGGATTACCGACGCCTATCTCGACTTCGCGCTTTCGGAGCCGCGCAAGTATGAAGCCGCGTTTCTGGTCTCGTCACCGCTGGCGCTTCGTTACCCTGACGACTTCTTGAGCGGCGGCTCGTCGGCCGTGAGCTTGCAACTCAAAATCATCAAAGAAGCGCTTGGGGCCGACTCGGGGGCATCGCCGACCGATGTGCTGATTATCGTGACCGCGCTCGCGCAAGGGCTGATCGTGATGTACCGCGCCGGGCGCATTGCCGGCGACGAAAAGCGGTTCAGGGCGTTGTATCGGCGCGAGCTGAAGCGGTGCGTGCTTTCCTTTGTCGGTTCGCCGCGCCGCTAAGGCTTAAACACATACTCAAGCTTCAGCCCGTCCGGGTCGGCAAAAAACACGGCGTAATATCCATCACCGTAGCGCGGATACGCCG
>CAYRHK010000374.1:0-2078 GCA_964423825.1 uncultured Terricaulis sp.
CCCGCCGCAGACGTCGACCCGGAAGCGCTGATCGCGATGACGCGCGCGCGGCCGCCGCTCGCCGCCGTCTCTCTCGATCTCGTCGCTCGCGACGCGAGCGAACTCCACACCTTGCTGGAGTTGGCTGCAGCAGCCGGCGCCACGCTGGTCCAGGTCACGGCGCCAGCGCCGCGCATCACGGTAACGCTGTCGCCGCTCACTCAAGACTCCGACCCACTTCCGGCGCGCCAGCCAGCGAGCGCGCCAGCCGCCACGCAAGGCGCGCAGCGCCGCCGCCTGCCCGATCGGCGCAAAGGTTACATCCAGAAATCAGTTGTCGGCGGCCATAAAGTGTACTTGCACACCGGCGAGTACGACGACGGCGAACTGGGCGAAATCTTCATTGACCTGCACAAGGAGGGTGCGGCCTTCCGCTCGCTGATGAACAATTTCGCGATTTCGATCTCAATCGGCCTACAGTACGGGGTGCCGCTCGAAGAGTACTGCGACGCATTCTTGTACACACGCTTTGAACCAGCCGGCGAAGTGAAGGGCAATGACACAATCCGCCACGCCACCTCGATCCTCGACTATATCTTTCGCGAACTAGCCGTCTCATATCTTGGACGCGCCGACCTCGCGCAAGTCGACCCGTTCGACGCGCGTGGCGACGGCTTGTCCAAACGCGCAAGCGATGCTGAAGGCGCGGCGCGGCTGATCTCGCGGGGCTTCGCGCGCGCGACCTCACCCGACAATCTGGTGACACTCCGCCCACGCCCGGCAGTCGAAAGTCTCAAGGAACGCCGAGATATCGCCGCTACCGGCTATCGCAGCGAACCCTGCAACGACTGCGGCCATTTCACCGTGGATGCGACCGGCGTCTGTGCCGCATGCGGCGCCAAGGGCGAAGCTTTGGGCTAGCAGTCACACCGAAACGTAACCGTACCACAGCACCAGCAGGATCAAGCGGCTGGCGAATGCAGAGCCGGTGAGGCTTGAGACGGCGATGGCGACGAATGCGACGCCAGCACCGGTCGCAGCGGCTGTTGTGGCTACATCCAACGGATGCGCACGCAGCATTGCGGGCGCCGCCAGCGCAAGCGCCCACGCCGCGCCCGCAATGATGAAAGCGGCGCGCCGCATCCAAGCAGAAGTCACGGCCGTCTGGGTCAGCGCCAGCAAGCCGCGCGCTTCAGCGCGCCCTGCTTGCGCGCTCGTGGCGAACGCGAGCAACAACAGCGCCGCGGGGCTGGCGACGTGGCGAAAATCCGCCAATGCAGCGATAACCGACACGATGAGCGCCAGCGCCAAGAAGACACGCCCGGCGCCGATGAGGCGAAACTCGGCTACTATGACACCCAACGTGGCAAGCCTGGATGGCGCCGTAGCGCGCGCGTCGCTGACGACACGCGGCGGTGGCCCCGCATTGAGCAGCGCGCCGATGCGGCCTCCGAGCGCCTGGCGCCGGCGCGGTCGGTGCGGCTGGTACACGAGCCCCGCAAGTGCGGCTAACGCAATCGCGACGCCGAGCCAGACCGCACGCGAAGCCGCATAACCCGGCGACAGCAGTCCAGCCATCACATCGAGTGGAGCGCGGCCGGGCTCGATCGGGTAGCCACCGCCCAGCGAGATCGCGAAGCTTTCGCCGCCACTCGTGGCGCCATAGCGTAGCGGCGTCACGAAGCCAGCGAAGTCGAACATATTGGCGGCGAAGCCTCGCGGCATGTTCTCAGCGATCGCCGGCGCCGCCAGCATGAAAATCCAGAGCACGAAGAACGCAAAATCGCCGAAGCCGCCACGTAGCATCGGTCGCGCATCGAACAAAATACGCAGCGCCGCCAGTCCAGTCACCGAAGGCGCCGCCACCAGCCAGAGCCCGAACAGTATCTGATCCGGCCTCCAAGCCTCCATCGGCAGCAGCAACACGCCCAAAAACAAGCCCGCACAACCCAGCGCCGCCAAGGTAGCGTACAGGACCGCGGCATCCGCGGCGAACCGCCCAAGAGCGATCGCCGCGCGCGACGCGGGCGTGACTTCTTCAATCTGCCAAGGCTGGCGGCGCGTGGTGTTGGAGCGCAGATAGATCCACCCCACCGGCA
>CAYRHK010000375.1:0-2076 GCA_964423825.1 uncultured Terricaulis sp.
CCATCGAGCAGCCGATCATGGTCATGACGCAAACGCCGTAGACCGCCACCGCGCCCGCCATCGAAACCCCGCCTTGCCAGATCGCCAGGCCGAGCGCGGCGCCGACCGCAAACGTCAGCAGCACCGCCGCGACGCCATGCACCCAGCCGTCAACCAGCTTTTCCAGACGGGTGGGGTAGTGCAACTTTGGCAGAAGGTCGGCGAGCGTCATCGAAATGACCTTGGCGTATTCCGGCCGCGCCGTCATCCTTCGCCTTGGTCACACTTGGCGACGGAGTGTGACGGCATGGTAGTCTCGGCGCAGGGGAGAATCACCATGCGCCGCCGCCACCTGCTGGCCTCCATTTTCGTCGCCGTGGCGTCGCCCGCCGCAGCTCAGCAGCTGCTGGAGAGCTTGACCCAGGCCGACGCGAGCCGCGGCGTTCGCGACGTCATGGGGCTCGCCGCCCTCAACGCCACGACGCGCTTGGCCCAGCCCAATGGCTTCTGGGGAAACCCGCGCGTGCGCATCCCTCTGCCCGGCGCACTTGGGCAAACTCAGCGCGTGTTGTCCGGCTTCGGCGCCTCAGGCCCGCTCGACGATTTGCAGGAGAGCCTCAATCACGCCGCCGAGGACGTGATGCCCGAGGCGGGGCGGCTTTTCTCCGATGCGGTGCGCACCATCACCATCGCCGATGCGATCAACATCGTGCGCGGCCCCGAAGACAGCGCCACCCGCTACTTGCGGGGCCGCACTGAAACGCGCTTGACCTCGCTGCTAAAGCCCCCGATGACGCGCGCGCTCACCGAGTCTGGCGCCTTCACGTTGATGCGGACGGCGCTACGCGAAGTCGGCATGGCGCGCATGACCAATGACCTGCGTAACGAAGTAATCAACGTCTCGACGGAAAAAGCGCTCGACGGCTGCTTTTACTACATTGGCGAGGAGGAGCGCGCCGTTCGCCGCGATCCTGTGCGGCGCACGACCGACATTCTGCGGCGGGTGTTTGGGAGCTAACTGCCGGTACTGGGCAGGCGGCGGGGCTGGGGTTTTTTTGGCCGCCATGATTGACAGCTTCAGTGGCGCATTAAGCGACCCTAGGCCGAACTCAGAGGATTGATCGAGGCGGCAAAGCTCACCACCGCAGCAAGCGGGGTCCTAACAAGGCGCCGAGCGCGGCTGCGATCGCGATGCCGAGCGAATACCAGGTAGCGACGAACGCCACCGAGTCCACCGGGCAATACATCGCGTAGGCCATGGCGCCGATGCCGCCGGATAGCCCGCCAAGTGCTGCGCCCATCAAGGTCAGCCGCGTTGGCGCGAACGCGCGCAGGGCCCAGACAAGCAAGGCGGCCGTGGGTGTCGCCAGCAGCGGGATCAGCAAAAGGCACCAAGGAAATGCGCCGCCGGTCCATGCTTGCATGCGGTTCTCAGGAAGCTCGCCCATGAGCGCGATCGCCGTGGCGCCGCCGCAAAGTAGCAAAAACACGCCGATCGCCGCCAAACGCCAACCAAGCGGTCGCCCTGGTTTCATCAGTTGCACCGCCAACGGCAAGATTATTGCCGCAACCAGCGCCGCGAAGCTGGCCTTCATCAGGACTGGCGCCATCGCGATCCCGATGTCGGGGCGTACGCCGACGCCGATCGCGAGCATCGCCACCCCTGCCGTCAAGCCCACGCCAAGCGTCACGAAGATCCGAATCCATTGTCTTGGTTTTGGCGCCGGTTCGTCGTGGCGCGACAACATCTCTATGAGCTGGTCGGTCTTCACGTCGCGTGCTCCTCGCCCATCAGCCGCATCAAGGTCTTGAGGCCGCGATGGATCGAAATCTTGATGTCAGACTCGGAGAATCCCGTCTCGTCGGCGGCTTCGCGCACGCTCTTTTCTTCGAGTTTGACAAGCCGAATGGCCGTGCGCTGTTTTTCGGGAAGCTTTTCCAACAACGTCGCGACATCGCGCTTGGCGTCGCTGGCGCCGTACTCGGGGTCGTCGCCCCCGGGGTCGACGCCATCGAGCGAGGCGTGGTCGCGGTGCTTTGCGCGCCGCAGGAAGTCGATCAGACGATAGCGCGCGATGGCGTACATCCACGCAGTCA
>CAYRHK010000376.1:0-2069 GCA_964423825.1 uncultured Terricaulis sp.
GCATACCTTGCGGCGCTCGAAGCGAGGTCGCTCGATCAAGCGCTGGCGCGCAATCTGCAACTTGATCAGGCGACCAGCGAGCAGGCCCGCGCCGCCATCGAGTCTGGCGACATAGTTGAGGAGACGCGTTCGGCGGTTGTCGGCGGGCAGCTGCGTACGTTGAGATTGCGCGCAACGCCCATCGCCGGGGGCGCAGCATTTATCGCCACAGATGTCACCGAGACGGAGAGTGCGCAGGATCAGTTCAACAATGAGCAGCGGGCGCATCGAGAGACGTTGAACTTCCTCGCAGAGGGGGTTGCCGTTTTCGACGCCAACCGGCGGCTGGTGTTCTTCAATCGTGCGTTCGAAACTACCTGGGGACTCGATCCGGCGTTCCTGCAGGAGGGCCCCTCGCACGCCGCGTGGCTCGATCATCTGAAAGAGAAGCGCAAATTGCCGGCGCACGCGAACTACGCCGACTGGCGCGCCCGCGAACTCGCTCTTTACCAGGAACACACGGACTTGCCGGAGGATCTGTGGCTGCTGCCTGATGGACGCATGCTACGGGTTGCGCGCCAGCACAATCCCGGTGGCGGGTTGCTGTTCATCTTCTCTGACATCACGGATGAGGTGACGTTGAAGAGCCAGTATGCCGCGCTGCTGGAAACGCAGAAGGCGGCTCTCGACAAATTGCACGAGGCGGTCGTGGTATTTGGGCTCGACGGGCGTTTGAAGCTCTCGAACGCCTCGTTTTTGACCATGTGGGGGCTTGCGGGGGATCAGATAACGCCGGAACTGTCGTTCGATCGAATTCTCGAGATGTGCGAGCCCCTGTTCCACGACCGCGCCACCTGGGCGCAAATTCGCGCTCGCATCACCGATCCGTCGCCGGAAGCGCGGGTTGAGTTCCGCGGCGAGATGCGACGTTCGGACGAGACGATCTTGAGTTTCCTGACGCGACCGTTGCCGGATGGCGCAACTCTGGTGGCGTTCCAGGACATTAGCGCGGCGCGGCGGGTTGAGGACGCCCTGCGCGAGCGCGCGGAGGCGTTCGAGCAAGCCGATAAGCTCAAAGGGCAGTTCGTCGAGAACGTGTCGTACCAATTGCGCAACCCATTGCAGGCGATTTACGGCAACGCCGAGCTCATGCAGGCGCGCGTGTTCGGGCCGCTGAACGACCGGCAGATGGAACAGGTGGCCTCGATCATCGAAGCGTCGAGCAATCTCTCGAAGCTGATCGACAATATTCTCGACGTGGCGATGGTTGAGGCGGGCGGTCTGGCGCTCGATCTGGCGCCGATGGATGTCTACCAGGTCATCACCGAGAGCGTGGCGATGGCGTCGTCGAAGGCGAGCGACTCCGAAGTGCCGATCAAGGTGAAATGCGCGGCGGACATCGGACTGATCGAGGCGGATCAGAAGCGGATCACGCAGGTGCTGGTCAATCTCTTGTCTAACGCGCTCAAGCACACTGAGCGCGGCGACACCATTACTGTGGCTGCGGAGCGCTTTGAAGGCGTGCTGAAGCTCTCGGTGCAAGACAGCGGCAAGGGCATGGGCTTCGACATGCAAACACGCGCCTTCGACAGCTTCCAATCGGGCGATCGGCGCGGGGCTGGGCTGGGCTTGGCGTTGGTGCGCTCGTTCGTGGAAATGCATGGGGGCTGGGTGGCGCTGGCGAGCGAGCCGGGGCGAGGCGTTACCGTGACATGTCATTTGCCGGCGCATGAACCAAATGCGGGGCCGCCGCCGGTTCCGCCGAATGTGGACAAAGCGCGCGCGGCGTGAGCGGGTTCTGACCCCCACCCATCCTCCCCCTTGCAGGGGGAGGATAGGAGGGGGTCGCGTCCCGACGTACAGTGAACTCATGAACGACGAAACCTTCATGCAGCGCTCCTTGGCGCTGGCCACGCTTGGGGTTGGGCGCACGGGCGAGAATCCGAGTGTCGGCTGCGTTGTTGTACGAGACGGCATGGTCGTCGGCGAAGGCGCGACGGCCGACGGCGGACGCCCGCACGCCGAGGAGCGGGCATTGGAGCAAGCGGGCGCGGCGGCGCGGGGCGCGGTTGTCTACGTGACGCTGGAGC
>CAYRHK010000377.1:0-2068 GCA_964423825.1 uncultured Terricaulis sp.
CGAGGTACGGCGCTTGCGCCGCTGCGCGCTGAGAAATCGGGAGCGTGTCTTCTGACATCCGAATCCGGAGCATAGCGCGGTCACCGGTACGAACCAAGAACCGGGCGCGGCGACGGACAGGGCCGGGTAATGCGGGGAGCTGCTAGAGCTTGTTCTCCAGAATGAATACCCGCACTGCCGACGCCAGTGACGCTTCCGGCGTTTCGCGGGCGCGAACCTCGTCGATGCTCGCAATAAGCGCTGGCAAGCTCGATCCGCGCTCGCGCGTTATGCTTTCAAGCGCCGCCCAAAACTGCGGCTCAAGCGCAAGCGACGTGCGATGGCCGGCGATGCGCATCGAGCGCTTCTGCAGTGCTCCCTTCATGGGCATGCCAATGTCATTCATCGCGCTTACGCTCATGTTTGTGCCCGTCCAGCTTGCGCGCGGCGGCGTCCCGCTCGGCTTTGGCGAGCTTTTTCTCGGCTTTGCTGCGCCCGAACGCGGCCCGGTTTTCCCGCGCCTGCTTGTCGGCATCGGCGCGCGCCTTCGCCTTGCGCGCCTGACGCAGGTTCAAAATCTCGCCCATCGCCAACCATGTAAAGCGCTCCCGAGCCACAGCCAAGGGTTGTCGTAACCGCGTACGCTTGGCGGAAGGGGGCGGATCAGTGGCGGGTGGCGTTGCGGCGCGAAGTCACAAAAGTTTCACGGATCACGGGCCGACCGAGCCTCCGCCCGACGCCGAACGATCCGCAAAACGTTGCGGTGGATGTCGTCCAGGAGCAAGCCACCCCAGGCTTGGGCGTAGGTGTTGAACGGGGTGCGCGCCCTGTAGTGCGTCGTGAGCGTGAGGCGCGTACGCGTCGGCGAGATCGCTTCGAACTCGTAGCGACCGCCTTCGAGCCTCAGATAGTCTTCGTCGAGCCGCAGGTGCCGATCGAGCAGCTGGTCGGCGGCGGCTTCGGGAATATCGAATGTCCAGGCCACGGATCGCTGCGGACGCCACTCAGCGACCACTTCATTGAATCGAATGCCTCCGCGCCACGTGGCTTCGCGCACGAGATGCCCATCGCGTTCGGCCAAGCGTGCATCGGTGGGTCTGGGGACGCGCAGCAAGTCATGCGTGATTGTCCAGGTCTGCTCGCCCTCCCGAATGTCACGAATCTCCACTGCCTCGCGCCACACAACATCGATCGGGGCGCTGATCTCGATGTGTGACACCACCGCCGCGCTCGTCGTCGGATAAGCGTCAGGTCGCTCGACGACCAGCAGCAACAGTGGCAGCAACACCACCGCCGAAGGCGGCGTTCTGCTGCCTGAAAGCCGCCCGAGGAATGTGGCTGCGAGGGCGCCGATCACCCCAACGGGGTAGAAAACGGGCGCCGCCATAGCGAGGCAGATCGCGCCCTCGCGCAAGAAAATCGCGCTGCCGATGAGTAGTGCAGTCACGACAGCCAAGGATAGCAACACCGCTTCGCCGGTTGCGCTTTTGCCGCGTACATCCGCAACCAACACCGCCAATGCGCTTGCGGCCCCTGGGATAAGCAGCACAGAAATCAGAATGAGGCCGCTATCAGGCTGCGCCGCGTTCGCCAGCATGTAGAGGCCAAACGCAAACAGAGCGCCCGTGACCACGCCAACAGCAAGGCCGAGCCATTTGCGAGGGCCCCATGCGCGCGAGTCCGTGGGCGGCACGCCGCTCACCCCGGCGCGATCATCTGCTCCGGGCGCACGATGGCGTCGAAGTCTTCCGCGGGGATGCCGTCCTTTATCGCTTCCTCGCGAAGGGTGGTGCCGTTCTTGTGTGCGGTCTTGGCGATCTTGGCGGCGCGGTCATAGCCGTACTTGGGCGCCAGCGCGGTGACCAGCATCAGCGAGCGGTCGAGATTGGCTTTGATGTTGTCCTCGCGCGCTTGCATGCCCACAACGCAATTGTCGGCGAAGCTGACGCAGGCGTCAGCGAGCAGGCGCGTCGATTGCCAGAAATTGTAGGCCATCACTGGATTAAAGACGTTCAGTTCGAAGTGCCCGCTGGCGCCGGCGAAGGTGATGGCGGCGTGATTGCCGAACACCTGGCAGCACACCATCGTG
>CAYRHK010000378.1:0-2067 GCA_964423825.1 uncultured Terricaulis sp.
GGCGGTG
The DNA here is from genome assembly GCA_964423825.1 of uncultured Terricaulis sp. GTDB lineage: Bacteria > Pseudomonadota > Alphaproteobacteria > Caulobacterales > Aquidulcibacteraceae > Vitreimonas. Next base: position 8 of record CAYRHK010000378.1, read on the forward strand.
CCGTAGTCGGGCATGAACAGTGTATCGCCGACGAACACCGCGTCGCCAATCTTATAGCTGACGCAGGCGGGCGTATGTCCGGGCGTATGCAGCACCTCGATAAGCTGGCCGCCCAGCTTCAACTCGTCGCCCTCGCCAACCAATCGATCGAAGGGGCGACCGTCGGGGGTGACGTAGCCAAGATTGAACACGTCCTTGAACACGCGCTGAACCGTCTTGATGTGCTCGCCGATCAAGATCGGGGCGCCGGTCGCCTTCTTCATGAAGGGGGCTGCTGACAGATGGTCAGCGTGGGCGTGGGTTTCCAAGAGATAGACGATGCGCGCGCCCTCGGCTTGAGCGGCATCGAGCACGGCTTGAGCGGAGGCCGTGGAGGTGCGGCCTGACTTCTGGTCGAAATCAAGGACGCTGTCGATGATTGCGGCTTCCCTGGTTTCCTGATCCCAAACAAGGTGCGTCACCGTAAACGTTGGCTTGTGGAAGAAGCTGCGGACCATAGGCGGCGCGGACATTGAACAAATCCTCCAAATAGCACTTGCACTTTATATTAGCGCCTACTAATTTATTTGCAAGTTTCGAACCCCGGAGTCGTCATGACGAAGCTCAATCCGATCGACGCGCGCCAGCTCAAGGCCAAACTGGACGCAGGTGAAGCCATACTGATCGATATCCGCGAGCACAACGAACATGCCGTAGAGCACATTATCGGTGCGCGCCTCGCGCCGCTTTCGGCGCTCGACTCCCACGATTTCGACCGCGATCACGATAAGATCGCGGTTTTCCACTGCAAGTCAGGCATGCGCACGCAAACCAACGCGGCCAAGCTGTTGGCCAAGGGATTCCGAGATGCCTACTTCCTGCAAGGCGGCATCGAAGCCTGGAAAGCGGCTGGGTTTCCGGTCCACACCGGCAAGCGCGGCATTTTCGGATGAGCCTGCCCGATATCCTCGCAATCCTTAGCGGCGTCGCAGTCGGGCTGATCCTAGCACTCATCGGCGGCGGCGGCTCAATCCTTGCTACACCCGCACTACTCTATGTCGTGGGGATGTCCAATCCGCATATGGCGATCGGGACGAGCGCGCTGGCGGTTTCGGTCAACGCCTTCGCCAATTTCATCAATCACTGGCGTCGCGGCAACGTGAAGTGGAATTGCGCAGTCGTGTTCGCCGCTGCTGGCGTGGCGGGCGCTGCATTGGGCGCGGAGCTAGGCAAACTCACCGATGCGCGCATCTTGTTACCGTTGTTCGCACTGCTGATGATCGTGGTTGCAATCGCGATGCTTCGGCCCCGTCGCAGCGAGGGCAACGCAGAAGTGAAGCTGACGCGCGAGAATGCGCCCAAGCTGGTTGGGTTCGGACTTGGCGCGGGCGGGCTGTCGGGCTTCTTCGGCATCGGCGGCGGCTTCTTGATTGTACCGGGGCTCATCGCCGCCACTGGCATGACCATGCTTCAAGCAGTGGGTTCATCGCTGTTCTCAGTCGGCGCCTTCGGAGCGACGACGGCAGCGTCCTATGCGCTCGATGGTCTGGTCGACTGGCGGGTGGCGACATTGTTCGTAGGTGGCGGTCTGATTGGCGGTGCGGTCGGCGCGAGTTTCGCGCAACGGCTGGCGGCGCAGCGCGGGGCGTTGCAGCGTGTGTTCGCGGGCGTGGTGTTCGTGGTGGCTGCCTACATGCTTTGGCGGAGCCTCGGATAGAGACGTTCTCTATAGATGCGACGCGAAAAATCGATTGGGCCTATGGTCCGTGAAGCGCTAGTTAGGCCCCACGTAGCAGTCCCTCTCACCTGCGGACGGAGACCCTTTATGGCTGACGATTCAAAATGCCCGGTCACGGGCGGCTTTCGGCACACCGCCGTTGGCGCCTACCAAACCAATGCCGATTGGTGGCCCAATCAGCTCAATCTTAAGATCCTGCACCAGCATTCGGAAAAGTCCGATCCAATGGGAAAGGGCTTCAACTACGCAGAAGAGTTCAAAAAGCTCGACTTGGGGCTCGTGGTGAGGGACCTCACGGAGCTCATGACTACCAGCCAGGACTGGTGGCCAGCGGATTACGGCC
>CAYRHK010000379.1:0-2038 GCA_964423825.1 uncultured Terricaulis sp.
CCCGCGCCCGAATCCCTTCGTCGAGCGCGCGCCGCACGTGGCGCGCTTCCAGCATAAGCCCCAAGGGCTCATCTTGGTCGCCAAGTTCGCTACGGTCGAAAGAGAGATGCAGCGGCGACGCCCCGCCACGTCGCGCCCTTCCGGCAATCCCGCCATCGGTGACCATGATGCGTTCGATCGGTTGCGCCGTTTCGTCCAGGCGATCGCCCAGTCCCAGGGCCCGCCACATGCGGTATGAGGCGAATGCGATCGCAAACGCCCGCCCGTCGAAACTCGCCGCCAGCGTCTCCGCCGGCTTTGACGCGTCGACGACGATCACCGAAAGCCCTGCCTGATCGAGCGCCAACGCCAAGGTCGGCCCCACCAAGCCTCCACCGGCGATGATCACGTCGGCATCGAAACCGCGTCGTTCCTGCATGCCAACAAACTAGTACGCCGTTCGTCAGCTGGCGATGCGGCGCACGCGCGCGATAAAATTCAACAGTATGAATCGCTTGGTAACCCCGTTGGAGGGTGAATCTTCACCCCTCATTTACCTGAGAAGCCAACAGTCTGCTCGAAATTGAACCGGTCCCGCGAGCGGGACCAAGCGCGAGCGCTTCCATCATGACCGACCAAGCCTTTCATCCGGGCGACCAAGGCGTTTCCCCCGCCAGCGCGCCCGCCGGTCGCCTCGCCTTGAAGCGCGCCGCCCTGGCGGTGGGCGCTGCCGTTTTCGGCGCCTATGGCTTGGGCGCTGTCCTCACCTATTCCCCCGAGGATCCCAGCCTCAATGTCTCCGCTGACGCCATCCCGCACAACCTATTCGGCGTCCCCGGCGCCGTGCTGTCGGATCTCGCCATTCAGGGCCTGGGCGCAGCCGCCCCGCTCGCCTTTGGCGCACTGTTGGCAGGGGGTGCGCTGCGCATCGCGCGCAGGCAATTGGTCGCGCGCGTCAGCCCCCGCCGAGTAGGGGCCAGCTTGTTTGGGATTCTACTCCTCGCCGCCGCCGCCGCTGTAATCCCGGTTCCAGAAGGCTGGCCGCTGGGTGCAGGCTTCGGTGGCATGATCGGCGACGGCATCGCCGATTTTATAGGCGGCATTGCCTCGATGCCGGGCCTGCCGCTCCCGCGTGTAATCGGCGGTATCATCTGCGCCATCCTCGGCGTGTTGTCCGTCGGCTGGGCCTTCCAAGTACGCCCCGAAGACGTCCGCCGCGCCGCCCATGGCGTACGTCGCGTCGCTGGGACTGCTGGCGACCGCACCCGTCGCGCGCTCGAATACGTGCAAGAAAAGACCCGCCGCGAACCGGAGCCCGAACTCCAGACGGAACGCGCCGCCATCCCTGCTCGCCCCGTGCGCCCAGCACTGCAACCCACACGCGCTGCACGACCCACGCCTCGCCAACCCACCGCCGAAGCAGATCGCCGTCCGCGCGAGCCGCGCCCCGAGCCAAGGCATGAGCCGCGCAATGAGCCGCGTCGCCAGCGCAGCGCACAAGCCGCATTCGACTTCGCCGCTGAGTTCGAGCTTCCGCACACCGAACTGCTCGCCAATCCCGAGCGCCGCGTCACCCACGCCGACGCGCAGCAATTGCATGACATGTCGCGCCAGCTCGAAGGCGTACTTGCCGATTACGGCGTGCAGGGCGAGGTCATCTCGGCCCGCCCCGGGCCGGTCGTCACACTGTTTGAATTCGAGCCCGCCGCCGGCGTGAAATCCGCACGCGTTATCGGCCTCGCCGACGACATCGCCCGTTCCATGAGCGCCGAACGCGCCCGCGTCGCCGTCATCTCCGGTCGCAACGCCATCGGCATCGAATTGCCCAACGAGAAGATCGAGAAGGTGTTCCTGCGCTCGATCCTCAACAGCCCCAATTTCGCAGGCACCCAGGGTGATCTGCCCATCGCGCTTGGCGAAACCATCGAAGGCGATCCCTTCGCCGCCGATCTCACCAAGATGCCGCACCTGTTGATCGCAGGCACCACCGGCTCGGGTAAATCCGTCGGCATCAACGCCATGATCTTGTCGCTCTTGTACAAGCATGGCCCTGACGAGT
>CAYRHK010000380.1:0-2010 GCA_964423825.1 uncultured Terricaulis sp.
GGCCGTCGGTGGCGCCGGGCGTCATGGTCGGCACGATGGGGACGCCCGGCCACAAGCGGTCGCGGGCGCGCTCGACTGGGCGCATGATGGCGCGGGTGAGCTCCGGCGGTGCCGAGCCGTCGCGGCGGCGCACGATCTCGACTGTAATTTGCGGATCGCCCAACGCGCGCTGCAGTTCGGCTTGTACCTCTTCCGGGGTGTGGCCTTGCAGAACGCGGCAAGAGAGCGTGGCGACGGCGCGTTGCGGCAAGGCATTGGGCGCGTGGCCGGCGTCGACTTGGGTGGCGACGCAGGTGGTGCGCATAATGGCGTTGTAGGAAGCGTTGCGCGCGAGCGCGGCAGCGGCTTCGGCGTCTTCCGGATTGCGCGCGAGCGCGGACATTGCTTCGCCGCTTGCGCCGCCGACGATCGGCGCCATGCGTTCGAAGAAGGCGCGTGTGACCGGATTGAGCTCGACCGGGAATTGGTGCGTCGACAAACGATCCAAACCGCGGCTCAGGCGATAGATGGCGTTCTCAGGCACGGGGCGCGATGAGTGGCCGCCGGGATTGGTGACGGTCAGCGTGTAGACTTGGTGGACCTTCTCGCCGGCTTGCACATTGAGCGCGATCGGGCGGCCGTCTTCTGAAAGCATGCCGCCTGCGCCTTCGTTGATGGCGAAGTCGGCCTGCAGCCAAGCGCGGTGGTTTTGCAGGAGATAGTCGACGCCATTCACACGGTTGGAAGTTTCTTCGCCGCAGGTGAGCGCCATGCGGATCGAGCGGCGCGGGCGCACGCCTTCTTCGCGCAGGCGCACCATGAGGTCGAGGAACACCGCCGCCATGGCTTTGTCATCGGCGGAACCGCGTGCGTAGAAGTAGCCGTTCTCCTCCACAAGCGTGAACGGATCGCGCTCCCAATCGGCGGGATTGGCGTTCACCACATCGATGTGGGCCAGCAGCAAAAGGGCGCGCTGGCGCGACGTGCCGCGCAGCACAGCGACGAGATTGCCGTCTTCGGGCGCGCCTTCGGGCACGATCACTTGCGCGTCGGCTTCATTGTAGCCGGCAGCGCGCAGGTGCGCGAGCATGGCATTGACGGCGCGGGTGCACGAGCCGGTCGCCTCGGAGGTGTCGATCTCGACCAACTCCTCATAGATGGCGCGGAAACGCGCGCGCTCGGGCGACAGTTCCTGGGCGGAGGCGGCGCCCGCCAGAAGTACAAGTATCGCCGTCGCCGCTATGAACACACGCATGCGTCCCTCCCTTGGGCTGCACTCAAGCCCGTGTGGGACATTCATGCAAGGCCCTAAAGCCAGCGGCGGACGCGCGCTGCGTAGGCGTCGAACGTGTCGCCGAATTGGCGGCGCATCTTCTCTTCTTCGAAGGGAATGAAGACCCAATTGGCGATTGCGAACATGATCGCGGGGGCCGCGAGCATTGGGATGCGCCCGAACCATAAGGCGCTGCCGAGGCAGAACACCACCATGCCGAGATACATCGGGTTGCGCGTAAAAGCGAAGACGCCGCCGGTCACCAGCGCATTGTTGATTTCCGATGTGGGCAGCAGTTGCGTTTTGGCCAGTCGAAACTGGATGATCGCCGTGAACAGAAGCGTGAACGCTGCGGCGATGACGATTAGACCCACGGGTCGTGTTTGCAGCAAAGGCAGCGTGTCGATGCTTGGCGCCAAACTCAAACCATATGTCGCCGCCAGCGCGAGCAGCGCCCACAATGGCGGCGGAACAAGTCTCATCAGTGCTGGCTTTTCGGCAGCCGCACCACCAAGCCATCAAGTTCGCGGCTCATCTTGATCTGGCAGGAGAGGCGCGAGTTGGCTTCGACCTCGTTGGCGAAGTCGAGCATGGATTGCTCCATCGAGCCGGCTTCGCCGGTCTTCGCTTGCCAAGCCGGATCGACATAGACGTGGCACGTGGCGCAGGCGCAGGCGCCGCCGCAATCGGCGTCGATCCCGGGCACGCCGTTCTTGATCGCCACTTCCATGACCGAAGGCCAGGACTCTTTGCCGCCG
>CAYRHK010000381.1:0-2005 GCA_964423825.1 uncultured Terricaulis sp.
GAGATGACCGACCAGCGCCCCAGCAATCCGTTTGCGAGCCTTGGAGGAGGGCAGTCGCTGCTTGACGTGCTCACCCGGATCGACGCCGCGCGCACTGACGACGCCGTGGAAGGGATCTTCGTCAGAGCCAACACTGGCGGCATGTCGGCGGCGCAGGCAGAAGAGCTTCGCGCCGCGCTCGCGAACTTTCGCACCTCGGGAAAATTCGTCGTCGCGCATTTGCAGAATGACGGCGTGCGCATGAGCATGCCCGGCTACATGGCGGTCGCCGACAGCGACGAAGTGTGGTTGCAGGAAGCCAGCGAATTCATGCCGATGGGCCTGTCGGCGGAAGTCACCTTCCTCGCCGGCACTTTGCAGCGTTATCACATGCAGGCGCAGTTCGAACAACGCGAGGACTACAAGACCTTCGCCAATACGCTGACGCAGCGCACGTTTACGCCAGAGCATCGCGAGTCCATCACCAGCCTGATGACGGGCCTCTATGAAAACATGTTGACGAACATCGCCGCCGACCGCGGTCTGACGCCGGAGCAAACCAGGACGGCAGTAGAGAGCACTCCTTACACCGCCCAGCGGGCAATGGAGCTCCGTCTGGTGGACCGTCTCGGCCGCCCCGAAGAAGCGGAACGCGCCGCGCTTGAACGCGCGGAGAACGCCGAGATCGTCGAGTTTGCGGATTATCACCCCCATCCGAACACGCGCGGCCGCGTGATCGCCGTCGTGCAAGGCGAAGGCGCCATTGTCTCCGGCCCTGAGGAAGACGGCCTCTTCAGCGACGAAGACACGATGAACAGCGATCGCATCGCGCGCGCCTTGCTCGAAGCCTCGGAGGACGAGGACGTGGCCGCGATCGTCTTCCGCGTCTCCAGTCCGGGCGGCTCGGTGGTGGCGTCCGACCAGATCTTGATGGCGCTGCGTACTGCACGCGAGCGCGGCAAGCATGTCGTCGTGTCGATGGGTGAAGTGGCCGCGTCGGGCGGTTATTATGTCTCCGCCTACGCTGATGAGATTGTGGCCTCGCCTTCGACCATCACCGGCTCGATCGGCGTCATCGGCGGCAAGCTCATCATTGGACCCGCCATCGATCACTATCTGTCGACCAACACCGAGACCATCACGGTTGGCTCGCCGTTGGTTGAGATGTTCACTTCGGAGCGTCCGTTCAACCAAGCCGAACGCGCCGCCTTCGCGGCGTTCATCGATCGTGCCTACTCGGGCTTCCTCGGCCTCGTCGCTGAAGGCCGTGAAATGACCCCGGAAGCGGTGCGCGCGATTGCGGGCGGGCGCGTGTGGACCGGACAGCAAGCGCTCGAGCGCGGGCTTGTTGATCACCTGGGCGGCTTCTCGGTTGCCGTCGCGCGCGCTCGCGCGCTCGCCGGCATCGCCGAGGATGAGCGGGTGCAATTGCGCCTTTATCCGGCGGCGGAGAATCCCTTCGAGTCGCTAGAGCGCTTGTTCGGCGTGTCCGCTGAAAGCGCCCATGCGCTCATCCGCCTCAACGCCGCGCTCTCCGATCCGCGCCTCCAGCAAGCACTTGATGCGCTCAACGAAGAGGACGCCAACATCCGCGCTCGCGCTGACGCCATCGAAGTGCGCTGAGCGCTCACCAACTCCATAGCCTGGCCCCGTCGCTCACGCGACGGGGCCTTTTCTTTGTTGAGCGCCGCCAGCGTCTGCTTCGACCAACTCAGGTTGGCGCCCTCCGCTCGCATGCATTGCGACCAGCTTCGATTCCCCCTCCCCTAGAGGGGGAGGGGGTTCGGGGGAGGGGTGATCGAGAGCCGCGTAATGAAGGTTGGAGCGCGCGGCTCCTGCAGCACATGCGGCGCGGAGCGCCGCGCTCCAATTTGGAGACGACGGCGCAACTCACCCCCACCCCTGCCCCTCCCCCCTCTAGAGGGAGGGGAGATGTGCGAGCGTCGCGCTATTCGACATAAGGGGTCGCAAACGCCCTTAGCCGGCCAACGCATCCGCGTTTCCGGGTTCGGCTTTTCTTGTACAT
>CAYRHK010000382.1:0-2001 GCA_964423825.1 uncultured Terricaulis sp.
CTTTTGGGGTACAACTTATTTTTGCGCTGCCGCCCCCCCCCCCCGCGGGGGGTGGGGGCTGGGGGTGGGTAGAAACTCCACACGTCTCGTTTCACCCCGCCCCCCGACCCCCTCCCCTCAAAGGGGAGGGGGAGTCTTTGCCCACATGTCCGCCCAACCCCTACACGAACTCGCCCCCGCCGGGCCGGGCGGCGAAGCGGCGGCGCTGGGATTTGCCTTGGGGCTTGCCGCTAGCTGGGTGGGACGAGCGGGGGTGATTTGGGCTTGCGAGGAGGGTGCGCTTGGGGAGATGGGCGCGCCCTATCCGCCGGGGCTGGCAGCGTACGGCCTCGATCTTTCGCGGCTCATCTTGGTGCGCGCGGGAAAGCGCGAAGCGGCGTTGTGGGCAGCCGAGCAGGGGCTCTCCGTGCCGGGCGCTGTCGTCATCTGCACGCTGGCGCTTAAGGGCCGCGCGCTCGACCTGAAAGCCACGCGCCGTTTGCTGCTGTTCGCCGAGCGTACCGGCGCGCGTTGCTTGTTGATGCGCCCGCTTGATGAGGCGAGTGCGGCGTGGACGCGTTGGCGCGTCGCGCCGGCGGCGAGTGTCGCTGAAGCGCGCGAGGTCGGCCTGCCAACGTTTGCGCTTGAACTTGTCCGTCAGCGCGCAGGTCCGGCTGGCATGCGCTTTGTGGTGGAATGGAATGGAAGCGAATTCGCAGAACGCGACGTGGCTCTCGCTACATCTGCCGCGGCTGGCGACGGATCGGCTGATCCGTGCCGGGCGCGCGCCTGAAGCGGCGTTAGCCGTCTACGCCAAGGAGAATAACGCTTATGTGCTGAACGACGTCGATGCGCGCGCGGCGGCTGCGGGTTTGCACGCCGGTCAAGCGCTCGCTGATGCGCGTGCGATCCATCCGGCGCTGCATGTCGTTGAGGCGGAACCTGGGGAAGACGCACGCATGCTGGACGCGATCGCGGCGTGGTGCGAGCGCTTCACGCCGATTGTCGTCATCGATGCGCCGGACGGCTTGTTTATGGACATCACGGGTTGCGGACATCTGTTCGGCGGCGATGATGTATTGTGCGATAGGCTTGTCGCGCAGTTGACAGCGCAGGGCTTTGCCTGCCGCGCCGCGCTTGCAGGCACGCCGGGCGCTGCGTGGGCGCTGGCAAGGTATGGGGGAACAGGGCCCACACCACTCAACAAGCTTTCGCCTCTCCCCATCGAAGCCCTTCGCCTCAATGTTGACGCCGCCGCGTTGTTGCGCCGCCTGGGCCTGAAGACGATCGGTCAAGTGATTGAAGCGCCACGCGCCGCCTTCACCGCTCGGGCCGGCCAGCGCGCGATGGTGCGTTTGGATCAAGCCTTGGGGCGCGCGCCAGAAGCGCTGAGCCCGCGTCGCCCGGCGCCGCCTGTGTTTGCGCTGCGGCGGTTTCTGGAGCCGCTGTTTTCGATCGAGACGGTTCTGATCGCGACGCGAGATTTGTGCGGCGACATTGTCGAACGTCTTGATCGCCGCGGCGCCGGGGCTCGTGCGTGCGCGTTGCATTTGTTCGGCGTCGACGGGCGCGATCGGGTGATCGAGATCGGCTTAAGTCAGCCCCAGCGCGATGCGTGCAAGCTGCTGCGCTTGTTTCGTGAGAAGCTGGATCGTGCCGCCGAAACGCTCGATGCCGAGTTCGGCATCGAAGCGATGCGTCTCGATGTCGTGCGGTTGGCGCGCATGAGCGATGCGCCGCCCGCGCTGGTCGATCACGATCAGGACCGCGGCGAAGCCGTCGCGGCGTTGGTTGATGTCTTGAGCGCGCGGCTGGGGCCAAGGCGCGTGCTGCGCGGCCAGCTTGTGGACGCACATCTGCCGGAGCGTGCGGGGGCTTGGGGATGCGCGTTAGGCGCACCGCAAACTCCTCCCCCGTTTGCGGGGCCCCCCCGCCGCGAGCACGAGAACACCCCCCCCCACCGCGATACCTACAACGCACGCACCTCCGCCCAGCGCCTCTTCGCGGTGAAGGGCTACACCT
>CAYRHK010000383.1:0-1980 GCA_964423825.1 uncultured Terricaulis sp.
CTTCATGGCGCCGATCTCGGCGGTGAAGGCGCTATTGGTGCGCCCCGCCAGCAGCACGGCGGTGATCACCACCGCGAATTCGCGCAGCACCGAGAACGCCACCAACTCAACGGTGAACACCGAGGCGCCGAAGTCGCCCAGGATGCGCGCGCCGAGATAGGCCACAACCATTCCGATGAAGAAGGACAAGAGCGCCACGATCGGCAATGCATTCAGCCCGGCCACCTCCATAACGTGGACGATCGAAACCCAGCGGATGCGGCGCGGATTGAGAATAAGCCGGCCGAGACCGACCAGCGCTTCGCCTAGAAAGCCTACTGTTTCGACGACTTCCACACCGATGCCGGCGACCACGCGACCGACATTGTGAGAAAAACCCCTGAGCCCCTGCGGCCGCGCCGGCGGGGGCGCAACCTCAGCATTGGCCTTCCGCGCCGTCTGTAAGAGCTGCTTTGCGTTGGGGTGTTCGCCTCGGACCGCAATGCGCGCTTCTGCTCCGTTGAGCGCATCGCGAAAGCTGCGGTCGATAAGGTAGGCGCCCGCCATGTCGAGGCGCCCGAGCGCGCTAACGTCGACAACGGCGCCGGCCCGCAGGCGACCCACCAGGTCCGTCATCCGCGCCTCAAGCGCCGCGATCGTGTCTACGGTCCAGTCTCCGCTCAACGCCAAAACCGGCGCGCGGTCTTCATCGCGGTACTCGAAGGCGGCGGCCAGTGACATTGCTTGCCTCTATGTGGGCGTTGAACCTGCATAACGCGTCAACACCAAAGATTAGGCAAACAATGGCGCTTGCTGGGCGCAAGTGGTTAATGGGACCTTGCCGGAGGCGGGCGCGGCGCCAGCAGCAGCAGCGCCAGCACCCCTCCGAGAGCAACGATTGCGGCCATCGCCCAATACCCCTGAGCCCCGACCCAGTCGTACAACCGGCCCGACAGCAGAGTGGCGAGCCCCATCAGCACCCCCGCCGAGAGCGCCGAATAGAGCGTCTGAGCCATCGCGGCGGCGTTTTCTGGCGCCTCGCGAAAAATCAGGCGCATGGCCCCGACGTGAGCGGCGGCGAAGCTCGAAGCGTGCAGCGCCTGCAGCGGCCACAATATCCAACCAGTGGGCGCAAATCCCATGGCGATCCAGCGCAAGACACCGCCGACCGCGGCGACGAGAATGAGTCCTTCGGGCGATATCCGGCGTTCGATCGGGGCGAGGCTCCACAAGAGAGCCACTTCAACTGCGACGCCAAAAGCCCACAAGACGCCGACGACTTCCGAGGCAATCCCCTGATTGCGCCAGACGATGGTTGAAAAGCCATAATAGAAGGCGTGGCCGCTCTGAATGAGGCCACAGGAGACAATCAGAATAAGAAAGCGCCGATTGCGCAGCAAATCTTTGACAGCGCCTGCGCGTTCGGTGCGCGCTGGGGGCGGAGCACGCTCGCGCGTAAGGCCCAGCCAAGAGGAGGCAACGACTAGCGATAGCGAGCACAATACCCATGTCACCACAGCGCCTAGTCCAAAGCGCGACACGAGCGCTCCGCCCGCGACATTGGCGATTATGAAGGCGATGGAGCCGATGCCTCGAGCCATGCCGTAGTTTACGGGCCCCTGCATGGTGGCGCGCAGCACCGCGCCCTCCACCAGCGGCGTCAGCGCTTGGGTGAGCGAGAGCGCCACAAAGCCGCAGACTAACAGCGACCAGAAGTCCTGCGGCACAAAGAAGAAGGCTGAATAGGCCGCGAGCGCGGCGATCGCGCCCATGCGCAACGCGGCGTTCCGGTCCGCGAGGCCGTCGGCCCAGAAGGCGACCAGAGGTCCGGTGCCGATGCGCGCCAGCTGCGCAAGCGACAACACAGCGCCGATCTGTTCGCCGCTTAGACCGCGCTCCGCCTCAAGCCAGCGCGGCAGAAACACGAGAATGACCCCAGCGGCTGCGAACAGTGCAGACATGACCAGGGTCACCCGCGCAGCGGGCGCGGCGGTTAGGGGC
>CAYRHK010000384.1:0-1968 GCA_964423825.1 uncultured Terricaulis sp.
CGCGGAAGAGCTCATCTTCGGCAAGGAAAAGGTGACTTCGGGCGCGGCGTCCGACATCGCCGCCGCCACGCGCCTTGCACGCAACATGGTGACGCGTTGGGGCTATTCAGATGAACTCGGTTACGTCGCCTATGGCGACAACAATGACGAGGTTTTTCTCGGCATGAGCGTTCAGCGCAATCAGAATGTTGCCGAAGCGACGGCGCAGAAGATCGACGCTGAGGTCAAGCGCCTCGTCGACGAGGGTTATGGCCGCGCGAAATCGATCCTCAGCGAGAAGGCGCAGGAGCATAAGTTCTTGGCCGAGGCGCTGCTTGAGTATGAAACGCTCAACGGCGACGAGATCGGCAAGGTGATGCGCGGCGAAAAGCTGGATCGCCCGGAGGACACGCCGCTAGCGCCTTTGCCGCCGACGCCTGCGCTGCCGGTGACCGATGAAGACGACGCGCCGGTGCGCGGCGGCTGGGGCGGGGCGCAGCCGCAAGGGGCGTGAGGCGAGCCGAAACGAAATGCTGAACCGCCGGCCTCTGGCCGGCGGTTTTGTTTTGGCGCATAGCGGTGAACAACCTGGAGGCGCCAATGCTCACCTCATCGCCGATCGTGCCGCTGATCGGCACCACCAAGCCCGATACGGCCAAGGCCTTCTACCAGGATGTGCTTGGCCTGACTTTCGTCACTGACGACAGTTTCGCGCTGGTGTTCCAGGGTAAGAACGCGCGTGTTCGCGTGAGCCGAGTTCCTGCGGTGGTTCCCGCGCAATACGCTGTACTCGCATTCGAGGTCAGCGACATCGAAGCTGCTGTCGATGGGCTTGCGGCGAAGGGCGTTGTGTTCGCGCGGTATCCGTTCTTCGTGCAGGACGCTAAGGGCATCTGGAGTGCGCCGGACGGGACCAAGGTCGCCTGGTTTCACGACCCGGATCTCAATCTCCTATCGATCGTCCAGCACGTGTGACCTTTGCGCCCCTGGCACCGCCGGGCGACGCACGCTAGGTGTCATCCCAGCACTGGGAGACTTGGGCGATGGAAGGCTGGATTGCGGTTGGCGCCATCGGCGCGTTTGTCGTGGCGATTTTCGTGCTCAACATGATCGAGTTCGGTCGGCCGGACTGATCCTTCGCGGCTAATCTGTTCGGGTCAGCGCCGCGAGGTAGGACCAGGCGCTCGTGAGCGCGAGGGCGGCGGCGGCCCAGATCAAAATCTGCGCGCCCCAGTTCAGCCCTTGGATCACGGCCTCGGGTCCCCCCAGAAGCGCTGCGCTCTGAAACGCCAGAAACGCGCCGACGCCCATCATCAGCGCTGCGGTTTTCCATTTTCCGAGATCGCCGACAGGGATGGTTCGACCCGCGCCCGCGAGCCCCTCGCGTAGCCCCGATAGCGCGACATCACGACCAAGGATCACAACAGCCGCAGCCACCAGCGTGAGCGGCAGCGCCGCGTACGCGAGCGCCACCAGCACGCAGGTCACCAGCACCTTGTCGGCGGTGTGATCGAGCGCCGCGCCGAGCGGCGTCACGGCGTCGAGCCTACGCGCCAGCCAGCCGTCGAGCCAGTCGGTCGCCGCCGCCAGCACGAACAGGATGAAGCCGAGCGCGTAGATGAAGCCCGCGAGCAGGCGATCCGCGTAGACGACGCTCGCTGCCCACAAAATCAGCGCGGCGATCGCCGGGCCCATGACGGTGCGAAAAAGCGTGAGGAGCGTCGGAAGGTTCATCGAAGCGTCGGCTTAGCGCTTATCGTGGAAAAAGTCATAGATGCGCTTCGCCAGTTCCGTGTTGACGCCGTCTACCGCTTCCAACTCCGCCAGCGCCGCGCGTGACACGCCGCGCGCCGAGCCGAAGCGATCCAGGAGCGCACGCTTGCGCGCCGGCCCGATGCCGTCGATTTCATCGAGCGGGCTCTTCGCCAATCCCACCGACCTCTTGTTTCGATGCGCGCCGATGGCGAAGCGGTGGGCTTCGTCGCGCAG
>CAYRHK010000385.1:0-1968 GCA_964423825.1 uncultured Terricaulis sp.
GTGCGGGCTATCGCAACATGGCCGCCGGCGTTTGCGCGCTGCATTGGGGTTGGTCGGTTTAGTGTTTTCCTTTGACCTGGTCCTCCTCGTCCTGGCGGTGGTGGTGGCTGGATTCGCCTCCGGCGTCTTCGGGCATTGCTGGCGTCTGGCGCGCGTGGCGGTGACGCTTGCGCGCCATGACGTGCTGTTGCCCTCAGAGTACTACGACCGTTACCCGGTGTCGCTGCAGGCGACGCACACCATGCTCAGCCTGGTCGCCAAGCGCCGCCGCGGACGCAGCGTCGGCGAACGGCTGGCGAAGGCGCTGGAGCGGCTTGGGCCAGCTTATGTCAAAGTCGGCCAGTTCCTGGCGACCCGTCCCGACATGATCGGCGTCACGGTCGCTCAGGAAATGGGGCGGCTGAAGGATCGCCTGCCCCCGTTCAGCCGCGATGAGGCGCTCGACACCATCAACCATGAACTCGGCGCCACCGAAGGCTTGTTCGCGGGCATCTCGGACGCGATGGCGGCGGCCTCGATCGCGCAGGTGCATCAAGCGATCGTGCCGCGCCAGGGCGTTGTCGCGATCAAGATCCTGCGTCCGCGCATCGAGCGCAAACTCGCGAAGGAAATGGGCGCCCTGCGCTTTTTGGCGCAGTGCATCGAGTTCGTCTCGCCGCGCTCGCGTCGGCTCGAGCCGGTGCAATTCATCGACTCGGTCGCCTCGGCATTGGAGAGCGACTTGGACCTGCGGCTCGAAGCGGGCGCCGCAGCCGAATTTCGCGAGGTGGCGGAGAAGGACGGCTTCCTGACGGTGCCTGAAATCGACTGGTCACGCTCCTCCAAGCGGGTGATGACGCTGGATTGGATCGACGGCGCGCCGCTTACAGACGCGCGCGCGCTTGACGAGGCCGGCGCGGATCGGCCAGCTTTGGCGGTAGCAATCACGCGGGGCTTCTTGGCGGCAGCGCTCGACCACGGCTTCTTCCACGCCGACATGCATGAAGGCAATCTCATGTACGGCAAAGACGGCAAGCTCTGGATCGTCGACTTCGGGATCATGGGCCGTATTGGCCACAAAGAACGGCGCTATCTGGCGGAAATCTTGTACGGCTTCCTGCGCCGCGACTACCGACGGGTCGCTGAGGTCCACCAAGAGGCGGGCTACGTGCCCGAGAAATTCAGCGTCGAGGAATTCGCGCAGGCGATCCGCGCCATCGGAGAGCCGATCTTCGGCAAGACCGCCGATGGCATCTCGATGAGCCGACTGCTGCTGCAGTTGTTTGATGTCACGCACATGTTCGGCATGCATTTGCGACCAGAGCTGGTGCTGTTGCAAAAGACGATGGTGCAAGTCGAGGGCGTGGCGCGGGGCCTGGACCCGCAGCACGATATGTGGAGCGCCGCCCGACCCATCGTCGAACGCTGGGTGAAGCGCGAACTTGGCGCCGAAGCGGTAACCAGGCGGGCGGTGGATGAGGCAGCACTTGGGCTCGCAGCGCTGCGACGCGCGCCGCACACGCTGACTGCGCTCGAAGCTGCGGCGCGCAAGGTGAGCGCGGAAGCGCCGCGGCAAGAGCGGCAGTGGTACCAAATGCCTGCGTTCTGGCTCGGTGCGCTCGGCGGCGCGGTCGTGGCTTTGATGCTCGCAGGCGGCGGGCAACGGGCGCCAATACGGCCCGCGGAGGTGCAAGCGATGACTCGCACCACGCTCAACGCCGTGCCGGAAATCACGATCATAGACGGCGGCAGCGATCGCGCCGCGCCCAACGAGAGTCCAGCGCCATGAGCAAGCGCGTTCTTCTTATTATCGGCGGCGGCATCGCCGCCTATAAGAGCCTCGAACTCATCCGTCGTTTGAAGGAGCGCGGCGTTGCCGTTCGGGTGGTGATGACCGAGGCGGCGCAGCGGTTTGTCACACCGCTCGCCGCTGGCGCGCTGGTTGGCGAGCGTGTGTTCACCGACTTGTTCGACCAGGCGCAGGAATTC
>CAYRHK010000386.1:0-1958 GCA_964423825.1 uncultured Terricaulis sp.
TGATGTGAACGGCGACACCTTGGAGCGAAGTATAGACGTGCAATCCTTGGAACGTACCGCTGCGCGACAATGCTTCCAGGCCGCCGTCGATCAAGATGCGTTCGTTAGGGAGTTCGCGCCGGCCCTTAGACTGGTAAACCGCGAACGTGCCGATGCCGCCGTCGATGTCGATCCAGGCATCGGCCTTGGTGGCGCCCGTGTTGTACGAGAGTGCGTAGAGCTCTTCCTTGCGCGCGGTCAGCGCCTCCGCGAGCGCTTTCAGCATCAATGCTCGTTGGTGGAATGTCAGTGCACGCAGGGCGGGCCCTCCGCGCTCACGGGCGAAGGTCAGCATCGCAGCAAAATCCAGCCCTTGCGAGGAGGTCAGGGCGATCACTTCGCCGTCGGTGGCCGAGCGCAACTCCGCCTTGGCGCCAGAGCCCGCGATCCATCTGCCCTCGGCGTAGTTCTGGAGGGAAGCTGGTTTCATGATGACACGTCCCCTACCCTATTGCCCACTGAACCTTGGTGCGCGCTTCTCACCAAAAGCGGCGACTCCCTCTTGATAATCATGCGAGCGCCCAAGCACGCTCTGTGCATCACGCTCTAGATCAAGCTGTTCAGCCAAGCTCTGCTTGCCGCTGCCGCGAATCAACTTTTTGGCCGCCGCCAAGCCCTTTGTCGGCGCCGCGGCGAATTTGGCGGCGAGAGCGGCGACTGCCTCGCTCAGCTTTTCGTCATCCACGCATTTCCAAATCAATCCCCAGGCCTCTGCCCGCTCCGCGCTCAATGGCTCACCGGTCAGCGTCAATCCCAATGCGCGCGCTTGACCGACGGCGCGGGGCAGAGCCCAAGTGCCGCCACTGTCAGGGATCAGGCCGATATTGGCGAAGCTCTGAATGAACTTGGCGCTACGCGCCGCGATGACAACATCGCAGGCGAGCGCCAGATTGGCGCCCGCGCCGGCCGCGACGCCATTGACCGCGCAGATCACTGGCATTTCCAGCGCACTCAAGCGGCGGACAAGCGGATTGTATTTTTGCTCCAACATGTCGCCCAGATCGGCGCCAGGTTTCACCGCCGGATCGGAGAGGTCCTGACCGGCGCAAAAGCCCCTGCCCGCCCCTGTCAGCACCAACGTACGCGCACGCGCCGCTTCAAACTCATCCAGCGCGCGCGCGACTTCGTCGTGCATATCGACGGTGAAGCTATTCAAGCGGTCAGGGCGGTTGAGCGTCAGGCGCGCGACGCCTTCGGTAATGTCGACTAGAATGGTATCGAAGCCCATCGCAGCCTCCATGAGCGCCTACGAGCATGGGGCGGCGTAAGATGGAAAGGCTGGTCGGTCAATTCGGTCCGCGCTATTAATTGACCAATCGGTCAGCTTATCTTAGACATCCGCTCGGAGCACTGCGATGTACACCACCGACCTATCCGGCAAAGACAAGAAGAAGCCCGAGACTGTCGTCGCGGATGATCCCACGCTGGTCGCCGCGTTCGAGGCGCGGGTGGCGAACGACGAATTCATCGAACCCAAGGACTGGATGCCAGAAGCGTATCGCAGGACCTTGGTGCGCCAGATTTCGCAACATGCCCACTCGGAAATCGTCGGCATGTTGCCCGAGGGCAATTGGATCACGCGCGCGCCCAATTTGCGCCGCAAGGCCATCCTGCTGGCCAAGGTGCAGGACGAAGGCGGGCACGGGCTCTATCTCTACGCCGCCGCCGAAACCCTCGGCACGTCGCGCGAAGAGATGATTGAAGCGCTGCACTCGGGACGCGCCAAATACTCAACCATCTTCAACTACCCGACACTCACCTGGGCCGATATCGGCGCCATCGGCTGGCTGGTGGATGGGGCGGCGATCATGAACCAAGTGCCGCTACAACGAACGTCGTATGGTCCGTACGCGCGCGCGATGGTGCGCGTGTGCAAGGAAGAGAGCTTCCACCAGCGCCAGGGCTATGAGCTGATGATG
>CAYRHK010000387.1:0-1956 GCA_964423825.1 uncultured Terricaulis sp.
GGTTGTAGAGGGCGTCCCCCGCTGGCCGCCCGGGGCGCAGACGCGGCGGCGGCGCACGCGAAAGATCGATCAGGCGCGCTCGTTGATCGAGATAAGCGGGGGCGATCAGCGCGCGCGTGGGCATGGGGGCAAAGCGATCGTCGGCCATGTAGTGGTCGCGGTCTGCGTAGGCCAGGCGACTGGCCCACAGAAATCCCGCCCAGTCGTCGATATTTCCGCCGCCAGGCGCGGGGCGCGCGCGTTCGTACAACCCGAGTATCGCGATCACCGCGTTGCCTGAACTAGGCGGGGGGGCGGTGCAGACGCGATAGACGCGAAAGCTTCCGCATACTGGCGCCAGCGTACGGGGTCTGGCCATTCGCAAGTCGGAGAGGGTGAGAGCGCCCGGCAGCGGCTCCGCGTTGGCGGCCGCGACGATCGATTCAGCGATCGGCCCGCGCGCCAGCGCCCGCGGGCCTTGAGCTGCCAGGGCGCGCAGCGTGCGCGCGTAATCGGGGTTGCGTAAGTCTGTTCCCGCCGGCAACGGCGCGCCGTTCGCGTCGAAGAAGTAGGCGCGCGCGTTGGGGTCTTGGCTGAGGCGGCCGCGCTCTGAATATGCGGCGATGAACATCGCCATGCGCGGCGACACCGCAAACCCCTGTTCTGCGAGGCGGATCGCGGGCTCAAACAGGCGCGCCCAGGGCAAGCGGCCATAATCATCATGCGCGAGCTTGAGCATGGGCACGAGCAACGGGGCGCCAATGGCGCGGCCGCTGGTTTGTGCGTCTATGAAGGCCAGCGGTTGTCCTGTTGGGTTCAGGAACATATCAGACGTCGCGCCCGTGGGCGCCCACTCGCGCCCGTCATAGGCGCGGATGCGCTCGCTGGCGTCGTCATAGTACATCAAGAAGCCGCCGCCGCCGATGCCCGAGCTTTGCGGTTCGACCAAACCAAGCACCATCTCCGCGGCAATGGCTGCATCCACGGCTGAACCGCCTTCGCGCAACATTTCGAGCGCTGCCTCTACGGCGTGGGGATTGGCGGCGACGGCCATGGCCTCGCCGCGCGCGGTCTGGGCGTGAGCGGGCGCGAGCAGCAGGAAAAAGGCTGCGCAGAACGCCCCGAGCGAAATGCAGGGCGAAAGGCGTTGTCGGGTCATGCGAACCTTCCTACACGGGCGCAAAGCAAAGGCGAACCGATGGCGCGACCTGGGCCGGGCAATTCTCTAACCGATGTGGCGGGCCTTCAGGTTGGGTGCGCCGAGGATGCGGTGGCGCTCACTGGCGTGACGGTGATCGCGCCCGACGTAAGCGCTGTGTGCGCCGTCGACGTGCGCGGGGGCGGCCCGGGTACGCGCGAGACTGATGCGCTGGCGGCTGAAAACCTGGTTGATGCTGTCGATGGCATCGTGTTGGCGGGCGGCTCGGTGTATGGGCTCGCCGCCGCGGATGGCGTGGTCGCGGCGATGGGCGCGGAGGGCAAGGGCTTTGGTCTCGTCGATCGCCCCGGCGTGCCGCGTTCGCCGGTGGTGCCGGCGGCCATCCTCTACGATCTCGCCAACGGCGGCGACAAAAGCTGGGGCGGGGCGCCGCCTTATGCGGCGCTCGGGCGAGCGGCCTATGCCAAGCGGGGACAGAGCGTGTCGCTAGGCAATGCCGGCGCCGGGATGGGCGCGCTTGCGGGCGCGCTCAAGGGCGGGCAGGGCAGCGCCTCGATTTGCACGGGCGATGGTTTCACGGTGGCGGCGTTGGCGTGCGTCAATTGCTGGGGTTCGACGACGATGCCCGGTCAGCGCGCGTTCTGGGCGTGGCCATTCGAAATCAGCGGCGAGTTTGGCGGCGTGCGGCCCGATCTAGGCGTTGGTGTCGATGCGGAGGATTGGGAGGGCGCCAAGTTCAATCCATCGCCGCGAGCAAACACGACCATTGCGTGTGTCGCGGTTGATGCCGATCTGACGCCCGCGGAAGCCAAACGCGT
>CAYRHK010000388.1:0-1932 GCA_964423825.1 uncultured Terricaulis sp.
TCATCGGCTGGCTGCTGCTCTCGCGCCGCCAGCATCAGCCGCTGTCGCATGTCGAGCAGGCCGCCGAACTGGCCGGCCTCGCCGAGCTCTCGCCGCTCCTGGAGGCGCTTCCCGATCCCGCGCTTTTGATCAATGCCCAGGGTCGCCTGGTGAGTTCGAACCTCGCGGCGCGCAAACAAATGCAATTTGAGGAGCGCGCGCAGTTTCTCACCGCCATTCTGCGCCAACCCGACGTGCTCGAAGCCGTGCAATCGGCAGTGCACGATGGCGCCACCCGGGCCGTTGAGTACGAACTCCCGACCCAAGCCGAGCGCCATACACGCTGCTACGTCGCGCCCGTTACGTGGGGGACTGACCGCGCCGCGCTATTGGTCTTTCACGATCAGACCGCGCGCATTCGCAGTGAACGGATGCGGGCGGATTTTCTCGCCAACGCCAGTCACGAATTGCGCACGCCCCTGGCGTCGCTGACGCTCCTGATCGAGACAATCGCGGGCCCCGCACGCGACAATGCCGCCGATCGCGATCGCTTCCTCGGCATGATGCAAGTGCAGGCCGATCGCATGCGCCGCCTGATCGACGATTTGCTGTCGCTCTCGCGCATCGAACTCGACGAACACGTGCCCCCCTCGGACCGCGCCGACCTTGTCGCAGTCGCTCGTGAAGTCGTCGACACCATGTCAGGCATGGCTCAAGAGCGTGGCGTAAGCTTGGAGCTCTCCGCGCGGACCCAGCCGCTCCATGTGCTCGGCGAACGTTTCCAACTTGCGCAAGTCGTACAAAACCTCGTCGACAATGCCATCAAATACACCCCCCGGGGAGGCGTGGCGACAATAGAGGTGGCGCAAGCGAGGAACCGCGAGGACGCTGCGGCCAAGGCCGGCCGGCGTTGGGACGATGCGGGCCACGTGGCTCTGCTTACGCCCGCGGCGGCGCCGGGGCGCGCCTATGCTTTCGTCCGGGTCGAAGACCCTGGGCAGGGTATCGCCAAGCGATTTCTGCCGCGCTTGGGAGAGCGATTCTTTCGTGTCGAGCGCGAACTGGGCGACGAGCGCGGCGGCACAGGATTGGGTCTCGCCATCGTCAAGCACATTGTGAACCGCCATCGCGGGGGATTTGTTGTTGAAAGTCAACCGGGTCGCGGATCGGCGTTCGCGGCCTATGTCGAACTGGCTCAGGATCGGTGAGGGGCATTCAATTTCACATCAGTGTCACGAAAACCCCCTAAGAGCTGCGGCGTCGACACTGAGGCTGGTGTCGAGCGAGGTTAGGGGTGCGCCATGGAAGAATTCGCCGCAACCAGCGCCGACCGCGGCCCCGGCGCCGCCGTCATGAGCGCGCCCTTGGTCCGCCCTGACGCCGGCTCCATCCTCGGCGCCCCAACCAAGGTCAGCGCCAAGGACATCAGCGTCTTCTATGGAGACAAGCAGGCGCTGTTTGATGTGTCGGTCGAGGTTCCCGACCGCACGGTCACCGCCTTCATCGGCCCCTCGGGCTGCGGCAAGACCACGTTTCTTCGTTGCATCAACCGGATGAACGACACCATCGACGGTTGCCGCGTCGTTGGCACACTCGAGATTGAAGGCAAGAACGCCTACGGCAAGAATGTCGATCCGGTGGTGTTGCGGACCCGCGCCGGCATGGTGTTCCAGAAGCCGAACCCGTTTCCGAAATCAATCTACGAGAATGTCGCCTACGGGCCGCGCATCCATGCCATGGCCAAGACCAAGGCTGATATGGACGTCATCGTGGAGAAATCTCTGCGCCGCGCTGGGCTCTGGGAAGAAGTGAAGGATCGGCTCACCCAGCCCGGCACCGGCCTTTCCGGCGGTCAGCAACAGCGTCTCGTCATCGCGCGCACGGTGGCGGTGAACCCCGACATCATCTTGATGGACGAGCCGTGCTCGGCGCTCGATCCAATCGCAACCGCGA
>CAYRHK010000389.1:0-1909 GCA_964423825.1 uncultured Terricaulis sp.
CAACACTGGCTTAGTTGAAGATCTCGACCAGGCCCGCGCCGCCCATGCCGCCGCCGATGCACATCGTGACGACGCCGTACTTCGCCTTGCGGCGGCGGCCTTCCTGCAGGATGTGGCCGGTGAGCCGCGCGCCCGTCATGCCGAACGGGTGGCCGATCGCGATCGAGCCGCCGTTGACGTTGTACTTTTCCGGATCGATGCCGAGCTTGTCACGGCTATACAGGCATTGCGATGCGAACGCTTCATTGAGCTCCCAAAGATCGATGTCGTCGACCTTGAGGCCTTGGCGCTCTAGCAAGCGCGGCACGGCGAACACCGGCCCGATCCCCATTTCGTCGGGATGGCAGCCGGCGACCGCGAAACCCTTGAACAAGCCCATCGGCTCCAATCCGCGGCGCTCGGCTTCCTTTTCCTCCATCAACACCAGCGCCGCCGCGCCGTCCGACAATTGGCTGGCATTGCCGGCCGTGACGAAATTGCCTTCACCGCGCACCGGCTCAAGCTTTGCGAGCCCTTCAAGTGTCGTGTCGGGGCGATTGCAGTCGTCGCGATCGACAATCGCGTCGACGATGGATTCAGCCTTCGTCTCCTTGTCGACCTTTTTCATCCTGGTCTTCATCGGCACGATTTCGTCGTTGAACAGACCGTTCGCCTGCGCCACGGCGATGCGCTGTTGAGAGCGCAGCGAATACTCGTCCTGGTATTCGCGGCTGATATTGTAGCGTTTGGCGACGTTATCGGCCGTCTCGATCATCGTGATCCACATGTAGGGATGCTCTTTCATGAGCTTCTCCTCGAACATGTGATCCTTGTTCATCGCCGACGACAGCCGTGTCAGCGAGATCGACTCCACCCCGCCGGAGACGCCGACAGCAGCGCCTTCGTTCATGATGTAGTGCGCGAGCTGCGCAGTCGCTTGCAGACCAGACGAGCAGAAGCGGTTCACGGTGGTGGCCGAGCACTTGAAGTCAAGACCCGCCCACACAGCGGCCAAGCGCGCGACATTGTGCCCAGTGGCGCCCTCCGGCGAGCCGCAGCCGATCACCACATCCTCAACCGCATCGCTCTCGACCTTGGCGCGCGTCACGGCATGCTGGATGGCGTGACCGGTCATGGCCGCACCGTGGGTGTCATTGAACGCGCCGCGCCCTGACTTCGCGAGCCCGGTACGAGCGTAAGAAACAACTACAGCACGACGCATGAGCGACCTCCCAGATTCAGACCCACCCTAATCAGGGTGAACCAACTACGGAAGCCCGCCGCGGCGTCAGCGCCTCAGCGCAACGCGTAGTCGTTGACAGCCCCGCCGCCGGCGGCGCGCTCGGACTCCGGCGGCGGAGGCGGCGGCGACGACGCCACGGCGCCCAGCCCGCCTTGTGTGAGTATCCCCCGACCGCGTTCAGCGATCCATTTGGCGATGTCCTCTGACAGCACGCCCGCGACAATACCTATCAGCGACACTGTAAAGGGATTCAGCGCCGTCGAAGTGACGACCGCATCGACGGTCGTGGCGCCGCCGATGGAGAAGCCCGCGACAGCGGCATTCGCCAGCACATAAAATGCTAGGGCGGCGCACATGCCAAAGATCAGCCGCACGATAATCTCCGCGATGGTCACGGGGACATTGCGGTTCAAGTAGGCTGGGAACAAGTAGAGCAATGATCCAAGCGCGCCCATGAGCAACACGACGATCGTTGACAGAAGCGCGGGATGGCCTTGCGCGAGACTCAAGCTAACACCCCACGGACTCATGCTGCGCAGCGCATCTGCTTCGGCGCTGATGCGGTCGAATTGCGCTCGTGTCTGACCGATTTCGTTTGTTCGGATAACAGCGCCACGCCAGCCGTCTTGTCTGCGATTGGCCTCCTCGACCTGACCATCGAGCAAGCGCTTTCGAGCCTCCAGTTCG
>CAYRHK010000390.1:0-1909 GCA_964423825.1 uncultured Terricaulis sp.
GGCTTTTAGCATGAGGTCCTAGGCTTCCTCTTCCAGGCCAACAACATCACTGACGAGCCGTTCTCGGGTTACTTCGGCGGCGACGAACGCCTGGTGCGCGACTACCAAACCTACGGCACCACCTATTTGTTCGGCTTCAGCTACCGCCGATAAAAGTTCCTTCCAACTTAAAGCGCCTCTGTCGATTCATTCGGCAGGGGCGTATTCTTTGTTGGAGGAGGCGCGACGTCCCATGACCAGTCGCCGCATACGCAAAATCGTCGTCGTTGGCGGCGGAACGGCTGGGTGGCTGGCGGCGGCGGCGTTCGCCAAGCTGTTGGCGGGTATCGTCCAGGTCGAACTGGTCGAGTCTGATGAAATTGGCATCGTCGGCGTCGGCGAAGCCACGATTCCCCAGATCCGGACCTACAACTCCGCCTTAGACCTCGACGAAGACGAATTCATTCGCGCTACTCAGGGCACATTCAAGCTCGGCATCGAATTCAGAAACTGGCGCCGTCTGGGCCATGCCTATTTCCACACGTTCGGCGACAACGGCATGCCGATCGCGCGCACGCCGTTTCACCACCACTGGCTGCGCGCGCGCAGCGATCCGCGTTTTGCCGACCTCTGGGCCTACAGCCCCAATGCACAGGCGGCGTTGGCCGGCAAATTCAGCCGTGCGCCGTTTGAGATGGGCTCGCGGCAGGTCGCGATCGCCTACGCCTTTCACTTCGACGCCGCGCTCTACGCCAAATTCCTGCGCGCCTACGCCGAACCGCGCGGCGTTACCCGGACAGAGGGCAAAATCGTCTCAGTGCAGCAAAACGCGGAAACCGGCTTCGTGGAATCCGTGCAGCTAGAAAGCGGCGCCAAGGTTGAGGGCGATCTGTTCATCGATTGCTCCGGCTTCCGTGGCTTGCTCATCGAAGGCGCGCTTAAGACCGGATATCAAGATTGGCGCCATTGGTTGCCCTGCGATCGCGCCTGGGCTGTGCCGACCCGCAATGCCGGTCCGGCGCGCCCGTACACACAGTCGATCGCCCACAAGGCCGGCTGGCAATGGCGCATCCCGTTGCAGCACCGCACCGGCAACGGTCACGTCTTCTGCAGCGAACATATTTCCGAAGACGAAGCGCGCACGGTGCTGCTGGGAAATCTTGAGGGTGAGACGCTCGCGGAACCGCGCCTGATCAAGTTCATCACCGGTCGGCGCAACAAGTTTTGGAACAAGAACGTTGTCGCGCTCGGTCTTGCCAGCGGGTTCCTCGAGCCGCTCGAATCCACCAGCATTCACCTAATCCAGTCGGGGGTGAACCGGTTGCTTTCACTCTTCCCGCACACAGGCGTCCACCAGGCGGAAGCGGATGAGTACAATCGCCAATGCAGCCTCGAGTTCGAGCGCATTCGCGATTTCATCATCTTGCACTATCACGCAAATGAGCGCACCGATTCCACCTTCTGGACGCAGTGTCGCGAAATGAGCGTTCCAGAAGATCTCATGCGCAAGCTGGCGCTGTTCAACGCCAATGGCGTCATCTATCGTGAGCAGGAAGATCTGTTCGCCGAGGCAAGCTGGCTGCAAGTCATGATCGGGCAGGGCGCCGATCCGCAAGGCTACCACCCCATGGCGGATCAGTTGAGCCAAGAGCAGTTGACGCAGTTTCTAGACAGCATTCGCACGGTGCTCGATAACGCGGTCGCTGCTATGCCCGCCCATGAAGCCTACATCGCTGCGCACTGTGCGGCCGCCAAGGAGTGATCGAAAACGATGGCAGAGTTCATTCCGGTTCCGCCTTTCGACCTGGTTGTCTTCGGCGCCACGGGCGACCTGGCGCTCAGGAAACTCTTCCCCGCGCTCCTGCATCGCTACCTCGACGGGCAAATCCCGGACAACTCGCGCATCATCGGCGTGGCGCGCACGCCGATG
>CAYRHK010000391.1:0-1907 GCA_964423825.1 uncultured Terricaulis sp.
GTTTTTTTTTCCAGGCCTTCGCCGCGCGCTGTTGCGATTGCACCGAGTATTGGTCCAAATCGGTGCGCGAGAAGCCGTACTTGGTGGCGATGGCATCGGCGGCGACGCCCTGCGGCACGAAGTAGGACGGCATTGCGATCGAAGGATCGGAAGCCCACGAACCGCCGGTTGAGCCCATCGGTACGCGGCTCATGTGTTCGCAGCCGCCGCCGATGGCGAGTTCGGCCTCGCCTGATTTCACCTTCGCCGCAGCAATGTTGCAAGCTTCGAGACCGCTGGCGCAGAAGCGCTCGACTTGCACGCCCGCCACGGTCTGCGAATAACCCGCATTCAGCACGGCGATACGCGGTAGGTTGCCGCCCTGCTCGCCGATCGGCGACAAGACGCCCATGTAAACGTCGTCCACTTTTGACGTGTCGAGGTTATTGCGGTCCTTGATCGCCTGCAGCACCTGTGTCGCCAATTGTAACGACGTCTGCTCGTGCAGCGAGCCGTTCGACTTTCCCTTGCCGCGCGGGGTGCGCACCGCGTCATAAATATAGGCCTCAGCCATTCTCTTCACTCCAACCTTTCGACGCATCGAGCGCCGCCTTCACCCTGGATGGGACCGGAGTCGTCCCTGGCGCGTTCGCGCCTACTCCGCTGACCGCTGCGGCCGGGCAGGCCTCCAGCGCGGCAAACTCAGTGCGCCTCCCCGTTGGCGATAACGACGTCACCCTTGAACGAGTTGGCGATGAAGCACGCTTCGTGCGCCTTGTGGTGCAGTTCACGCACCTCTTCGTGCGTCGGCGTCTTGGACCCGCTCCAAGCGATCTGTGGGTTGAGCCGCACCCTTGTCATTTGCATCTTCCCGTCGCCGCCCTTTCCGAGATCGCCTTCGGCGCTATCGACATACGCATCGATCACGAAGCCGGCGCGGCGCGCGAAATCCAAGAAGAACAGCATGTGGCAAGACGAAAGCGACGCCACGAACAACTCCTCTGGATCGGCCGCGTCCTCGCGCGAGAGCGGCGGGCGCACCACGTGCGGCGAAGCCGAGCCCACGATGGAAAAGCCGCCATCAAACGCGATGTCATGGCCACGCGAATATTTGGCGTCAGTGAACACCTGATCGCCGCGCTTCCAAGTGAGGGTTGCGGTGTAAACGCTCATCAAAACGCCTCCGCCGCCAGCGCCATCACCGGCTCCGCGCCCGATTTCAATTTCGCCAGATGCATGCCCGCTTCCGGCAGCACGCGCGCCAGGAAATAACGTCCCGTGGCGAGCTTGGTGTCGTAGTAAGGATCGCTGGCGCTGCCATTGCTTTTGGCGGCAAGCGCCGCCTTGGCTTGCAGCGCCCACATGTAGGACAAGGCAGTTACGCCAAACAAATTCAAAAAATCATGGCTGGCGGCGCCAGCATTGTCGAAATTGGTCATGCCGTTCTGCATCAACCACAAGGCGCCTTCTTGCAGCTGCGCCTTGGCTGTCTTCAGGCCGTCGACGAAGGGCTTGAGGTCAGCGTCGGCTTCGTGGGCTTCGACGAACTCGTCGATCTCCTTGAAGAACGCGAAAATCGCGCGTCCGCCGTTGGCCCCCAGTTTGCGGCCAACGAGGTCAAGCGCCTGGATGCCGTTGGCGCCTTCGTAGATCATGGTGATGCGCGCATCGCGCACGAACTGGCTCATACCCCATTCTTCGATGAAGCCGTGCCCGCCATAGACCTGCTGACAATTAGTGGCGTTGGCGTAGCCTTTGTCGGTCAGATAGCTTTTGAGCACCGGCGTCATCAGACCCATATAGTCTTCCGCCTTCTCGCGCACGTTTTCGTCTGGCGAAGCGTGCAGGAGGTCGCCATAGAGCGCCGTCCAGAACGCGAACGCGCGCGCGCCTTCATTGAACGCTTTGGCGTCCATGAGCATGCGACG
>CAYRHK010000392.1:0-1895 GCA_964423825.1 uncultured Terricaulis sp.
GTGCTGACCGGCGCCAACATCGCGGCCAAGGATCTGATCTATCTCGGCGTCTCCGGCGACGGCGACACCGCCTCCATCGGCCTTGGTCAATTCGCCCATGCGGTGCGGCGCGGTGTGAACATGACCTACATCGTCGAGAACAACGGCGTGTATGGCCTCACCAAGGGTCAGTTCTCCGCGACCTCCGACAAGGGCTCGAAGGCGAAAAAGGGCGCCGAGAACAAGGACAGCGCGATCGATCTGGTGATGCTCGCCCTGCAATTGGGCGCAACCTATGTCGGACGCTCTTTTTCGGGCGACAAGCATCAATTGGTGCCGTTGATCAAAGGCGCGCTTTCGCACAAGGGCACGGCGTTCATCGACGTGATCAGCCCCTGTGTGGCCTTCAACAACCACGTCGGCTCGACCAAGAGCTTCGATTATGTGCGCGCGCACAATGAAGCCGTGAACCGGCTCGATGTGATCACGCCGCGCGCGCCGATCACCGCCGAGTACAAGGCAGGCGAGCTGAAGGAAATCACCCAGCACGATGGCTCGATCCTGCGCCTGCGCAAACTTGAGGACGACTATGACGCCACCAATCGCAACGAGGCGCTCGCTCACCTCGCCAACAAGGCCACGCAAGGAGAGATCGTGACCGGGCTCTTGTTCGTCGATCCTGGCGCGCACGACCTTCACGACGCGCTAAACACTGTCGCCAAGCCGCTGAACAGATTGGCTGACGCCGAGCTAGTGCCCCCGGTATCCGCGTTGGAGAAGATCAATGCGGGGCTGCGCTAGCAATGTTTAGAATGACCTTCGCCATCGCAGCCCTCGCTCTCGCCGCCTGCGGACGGCCGCCCGCGCCGCAAGCGTCGGCCCCCGATGTCGCGGGCGCGGCAACTCCAGCCACTGGCCAGCTCGTCGAGTTTCAACTTCCCTCTGGCAACATCGGCTGCGTCTACGTGCCTCCGGGCGGCACGGCCGTTTATCAAACCCCCGATGGCCGCGCCGAGCTCGCATGTGACCGGGTGGCGCCCACCTATGTCCGCTTGGTGATGTCGGAGACCGGCCCAGCCACATTGCTCGACAATTTGGGCGAGGCGCCGTGCTGTTCGGGCGAAACCCTCGCCTACGGCGCGACTTGGACGCGGGCCCCGTTCGCCTGCCAGAGCGGCGAAAGCGGACTGACCTGCACCAACGGCGACGGCCATCGCCTCACCCTGAGCAGGGACCGCGCCGAGCCGAATTAGCTCGTTCCCCAGACAAGCTTTGGCGCCGTCCTACACAAGAGCGTGAAGAGCCTTTGCTAGCCGCCTCGTTCATTGACGGCTAAGACTGGGCCGCTCATCTCCTTACGGCAAAGTTAGGAAACCTGCCGCCCATGCCGACCATCGCGCTTGTTGACGACGACGAAAACATCTTGGCCTCGCTCAAAGTGTTTTTCGAACAAGAAGGCTACACCATTCGCGCCTACACCGACGGCGCCACGGCGCTTGCCGCGCTTTCCGAGGCGCCTCCCGACATCGCGATCCTCGACATTAAGATGCCGCGGATGGATGGCGTCGAAGTACTGAAACGCCTCCGGCAGAATTCGAGCTTGCCGGTGATCTTCCTCACCTCGAAGGATGAGGAGATGGACGAGGTAGTTGGCTTCAATGTCGGCGCTGACGATTACATCACAAAGCCATTTTCCCAGCGCTTGCTGAACGAACGCGTGAAAGCGCTGCTCCGGCGCACCCGAGCCGGCGCTCCAGGCGGCGAGACCGGCGACAAGAAGCCGATCATACGAGGTGAACTTGTGCTTGACCCAAACCGACACGCCTGCACCTGGAAGGGCAAGCAGGTACGCCTCACGGTCACCGAATTTCTTATCCTGCAAGCGCTCGCCCAGCGCCCTGGCTATGTAAAGAGCC
>CAYRHK010000393.1:0-1859 GCA_964423825.1 uncultured Terricaulis sp.
AGGAGCCCACCATCGTTATTCGTTTCTGGATTATCTCCACGATTTTCGCGATGGCGGGATTAGCAACATTGAAGTTGCGTTAAGGACGCGAAGCAGCGCACATCGCGAGTTCCGTTTGGAACAACACGCATGATCCCGATCACCGAGTACAAGGGTAGAGACGTTGCGGTGTTCGGGCTCGCGCGTACCGGCCTTGCTGCGGCGCGAGCGCTGACTGCCGGCGGCGCGCGCGTGCACGCCTGGGATGACAACGACTTGGCGCGTGCGGCTGCCGAGGCCGAAGGCGTGCCTGTATCGGACATCAACGCGCGCGATTGGCGTTCGTTCTCCGCACTTGTGTTGTCGCCCGGCGTGCCGCTGACGTTTCCCGAGCCTCACAGAGTTGTCACACTCGCCGAGGCGGTCGGCGTGCCGATTGTCGGCGACACCGAATTGTTCGCGCGCGCGGTCAACGCCCTTCCTGCTAGCGCGCGCCCCAAGCTCGTCGGAGTCACCGGCACCAACGGCAAGTCCACGACCTCGGCGCTGATCGCCCACATCTTGCGCGAAGCGGGCAAGGACGTGCGTCTGGGCGGCAACATCGGCCACGCCGTACTCGATCTGCCGCCGCTGCACGCGGGCGCCTACTATGTGATCGAACTCAGCTCCTATCAGCTGGACCTCACAGCGAACTTGCGCCTCGACGTTGCGGTGTGGCTCAACATCGCGCCCGATCACCTCGATCGCCACGGCGACATGGCAGCGTACGTGACCGCCAAGCGTCGCATCTTCCGCAATCAGGGCGCCGGTGATTGCGCCATCGTCGGCGTGGACGACGATCACAGCGCGCGCGTCTGCACCGAACTGATGCGCAATCCAGCCCAACGCGTCGCGCCGATTTCGGCGGGCCAGACCTTGGGGCGCGGCGTCTCGGCGATTGACGGCAAGCTCGTCGACTCCTCCTCGGGACGCGCCGAAGTGGTCGCCGATCTTTCCAAGGCGCTGGCGCTCGCGGGACGCCACAATGCCCAAAACGCGGCCGCCGCGTACACCGCCGCGCGTGCACTCGGCGTTGATCCGCGTGCGATCGCCAGCGCGCTTGCCAGTTTCCCCGGGCTGCCGCACCGATTGGAGCGTGTCACCGCCATAGAAGGGGTGCGCTTCATCAACGACTCGAAGGCGACCAACGCCAACGCAGCCGCCCAAGCGCTCGCCGTGTACCCGCGTGTGTACTGGATTGCCGGCGGCGTCGCCAAGGAAGGCGGCATCGGGGAGTTGTCGCCTTTCTTTCCCCGCATCGCCCGCGCTTACTTGATCGGCCAGTCAGCGGGCGAACTCTCGGACGCACTGCAAGGCAAGGTGAGCGTCACCATGGCGGGGCATCTGGAAGCGGCGATCAACCTCGCCTTCAAGGACGCGCGCGCCTCCGGCGAGCCCCACCCCGTGGTGCTGCTTTCGCCCGCATGCGCCTCGTTCGATCAGTTCAAGTCCTACGAAGATCGCGGCGATCAATTCAAAAAGTTGGTTGCGGCCTTGGCGAAGCGGATCAAGCGCAACGGTGATGCGGCATGAACGGATTGCGGACAGGCGTCGCCACCATGATCGCGCGCATTCGCGCCTGCGACCAAGTCCTGCTCGGCTGCGCCGCGATCCTGCTTGTGCTGGGGGTGCTGTTTTCGATGGCGGCGAGCCCGTCGGCGGCGGCGCGCATCCGCATCGACGAGGCGTTTTACTTCGCCGCGCGCCAGGCGGCGTACGCCGCGCTGGGCGCGCTGCTGATGTTGGTGATGAGCGCCGCGAGCGCCCGGACCACGCGGCGTCTAGGCGTCATTCTCACCATTGTGAGCTTGCCGCTCTGCGCGCTCGCGGCTTGGTTTGCG
>CAYRHK010000394.1:0-1859 GCA_964423825.1 uncultured Terricaulis sp.
AATGGTATCTAAAGCTCAAGCGCGAATGGATGAAGTGCCGCGAAGAGGGACGCGATTTCGCCAACCCGATTGAGCCGACGACCTTGAGGTGGATGAGTTAGGGCGGCGGCTGCGGCCCAATCGGCCCTTCATCCACAACGATCAGCGGCGCGGGGAGAGCGCCAGCGCTGAGCACGGCGGCGAGATCGCGCACGCTTTCGGCGGTGAAGTTGCCCGAGATCTGGCCCGAGCCGCCACAGATCGGTTCAATGATAAGCGGCGCAGTCAGAACGCGCCCGTCAAGCAGAATGGCGAAGCGCTCGCGCGCATGGTCAGTAGTGATGCGGCAGAAGCGACGCGCGCCTTCGGGGTTGAGTTGGAACGCCAACACAAAGGCGCCGCTCTGCGGGTCGCTCGAGGGCGTCGCCCGTTCGAGGTGATCGCCGGAGAGGCGCGGTCTCCGCTCCACGACTTCCGCCTGATTGCCGACGCCGGGAAACGGCGCCGCCACAAGCGTCCCCGGCGGCAGCGCGCCAGTTGCAGCTTCTTCTGGTGAGATCTCGCGCACGAGGTGAAAAGTCAGCTTGGCCGTCGGCGTCGCTCGCGCCCGCACTTCATCGACGTTTGCGCCGGCCGGCATGCGAATGCGCAGCAGATCGTCGCCAGCGCGCGTGATCTCAACGGGCTGGTGCGGGTCCATGCGACGGCCAAGCACGGCGATGGATTCCTCTACCGCGGCATTGACGCGTTCACGCAAGGCGACGTCGCTCAAGCGCGCTTCAAGGAAGACCCCTGACTCGCTGAATTGATAAAGCGCCGCACGGGGCATTGCGGCCAGCGCCAGCATGGCGCGCTCGCGGTCTCCATTGTCGATGAGTTGGATGCGCGCTGCGTCGCCAAGCACGCCGTGCCCAGCGTAGCGAATCGAACGCGCGCGCAAGGCGTCGGCCATCTCGTCCGCCGTCGTCTCGAGGTGTTCGTTTAGCAGGGCTTCGCGATCGACTTGCAGGAGCAAGTAGGTCCCGCCCCTGGAGAAGTCCGGTTGGCGGGTGAGGGATTGGCCGCAGCCTGCGACCGCCAATATGAGACCGCAAGCGAGCGCGGTCAGGAGTTTTGACATTGCGCATCCCTCCGAAGCCTGTGTTGTGATAACGGGCCGGGTTGCGCAACGCATCAAGGGAATACGACATGCCCCACTTCGAACGCCACCTCGTTGCGCGCATCGGTTGGCTCCGGGCCGCAGTGCTCGGCGCCAATGACGGCATCGTTTCGACAGCGAGTCTGATCGTCGGGGTGGCGGCCGCGGCGGCGTCCCGAGGCGAGGTCCTCACCGCAGGCGTTGCCGGTCTCGTGGCCGGAGCCATGTCGATGGCTGCAGGGGAGTATGTTTCGGTCAGTTCGCAATCCGACACTGAAAAGGCTGATCTCGCGCGCGAGCGTGCTGAGCTGGCCACTCAGCCCGAGTTCGAACTGGAGGAGCTGACACAGATTTACATGGCGCGCGGTTTGGACCGCGACCTCGCCGGCAAAGTCGCCCAACAGCTCACCGCAAAGGATGCGCTCGGCGCCCATGCGCGCGACGAACTGGGAATTTCAGAGGTCACCAGCGCAAGGCCGGTGCAAGCGGCGCTGGCATCGGCCGCGAGTTTTGCTGCAGGCGCGGTGCTGCCCCTGGCGGTTGTGCTGGCCGCGCCGATGGCGCAGCTCGGCTGGATAGTTTCGGCGGCGGCGCTGGTGTTCCTTGCAGGCCTGGGGGCGCTCAGCGCGCGCACCGGCGGCGCTCAGCCGCTCAAGGCAGTCGCCCGCGTAGTGTTTTGGGGTGCGATGGCGATGGCGGTGACGGCGGTGGTCGGCGCTCTCTTCGGCGCAGTCGTCTAGCC
>CAYRHK010000395.1:0-1852 GCA_964423825.1 uncultured Terricaulis sp.
CAATAAAAGGACGGCTGGAACGAGGTGAATGGCGGTGCAAGGCATGCGCCACCAATTGCCGCCCGAGCTTCGCGAATTCGCCGCGCCGAGCCGTGCGTTCCAGCCGGCGCTGCGCTGCCTTGGCGCGACCCGTTTTGCTTAGAGCTTCATAACCCGGCACCGGCGCGGCGCGCTCACCCTGGATGATCTCCACCACATCCCCATTACGCAAGGGCGTTCGCAGCGGCCGCTCAACCCCGTTGATCTTGGCGCCGGCGCAGCGATCGCCGATGCGCGAGTGCACTGCATAGGCGAAGTCAAGCGAGGTGGCGCCTTGCGGCAGCGCAATCAGCGCGCCCTTCGGCGTAAACGCGAAGACGTGGTCTTGATACATTTCGAGCTTGGTGTGCTCGATGAATTCGCCAGCTTCGCCGCCGTGCTCGGCAATCTCGAGCAAGGAGCGGGTGATCTCACGTGCATCCAAGCCAACCCGCGCGGCGCGCTCTTCGTCGTAACCGTACGACTCGTTCTTGTATCGCCAATGCGCGGCGACGCCGACCTCGGCGATCTGATCCATTTCCTCGGTGCGAATCTGGATCTCGACACGCACATTGCCGGGGCCGATCACAATCGTGTGGATCGAGCGATAGCCGTTCGGTTTGGGATTGGAGATATAGTCCTCGACCTGGTCCGGCACACAGCGCCAAGTCTGGTGGATGAGCCCGAGCGCTCGATAGCAATCGTCCGGCGAGTTTACGATCACGCGGAACGCGTACACATCCGCTAAATCCGAAAATTCTATGCTCTTGCGCTGCAGTTTGCGCCAAATCGAGTACGGCGCCTTTTCACGCCCGAACACGCGCGCATCGATGCCGGCGAACTCAAAAACCTCCATTATTGTCTGGATGATGATGGCGACGTTGGCGCCCTTCTCGATGCGCAGCTGCTCCAAGCGCGCATTGATGGCGACCTCCGCCTCGGGAAAAGATTCATGGAACGCCAAGCTCTCAAGTTCGCGCGCCAGCTTCTCCATGCCGATGCGTCGCGCCAGCGGCGCATAAATCTCAAGCGTCTCCATCGCAGTACGATGGCGCTTCGCCTGACTGGGTACGTACTTCAACGTCCGCATGTTGTGCAGACGGTCTGCGAGCTTAACCAGAAGCACCCGAACGTCACGCGACATGGCCAGAATGAATTTCTGAAGATTCTGAGCCTGCTTGTTTTCCTCCGACTGGATCTCCAGCTTCGAGAGCTTGGTCACGCCTTCGACCAGATCGGCGATCTGGGCGCCAAACATCCCTTCGATCTCTTCGCGTGTCGCCTCGGTGTCTTCGATGGTGTCGTGCAGCAAGCCCGCAACGATCGTAGCGGCGTCCAGCCGGTATTCGGTCAGGATGCCGGCAACCTGGATCGGGTGCGCGAAATAAGGATCGCCGGAGTGGCGCTTCTGGTTGCCGTGCTGGGCGGTGGCGTAAACGTAGGCGCGGTTGATCAGCGCTTCGTCGACGCTGGGATCGTAGGCGCGCACGCGCTCGACCAGTTCGAACTGGCGCAGCAGCGGCGGGCGTGGGGAGGCGGCGCCGGCGCCGGAGGGAGAAACTCCAGCGGGCGTCTTGGCGGCGACTGCGTCACCGCCTTCCATGGGACTAGAACCGCTCGTCGCGCTGCGCTTCGGCCTCTTGCTGGAGCGCGCGCAAGACGTCCTCTTCGCTGGTCTCGACCGGTGCGGCCAAGGCCAGGCGATCCTGCTCATCCTCGGCCTGGGTCGCCGGTTGTACGTCCTGGTAGAGGTTCACGAAGCTGTCTCGCAGCTCCTCCGGCAGCACCGCCCCGTCGGCGATTTCTCGCAGCGCCACCACCGGGTCTTTATCGC
>CAYRHK010000396.1:0-1845 GCA_964423825.1 uncultured Terricaulis sp.
GACTTGAATGACGATGTGTTCGGCATCAAGGAAGTGCGCGCCGATATCTTGCAGCGTATGGTGAAGTACCAACTCGCGAAACGGCGCGCAGGCACCCATAAGACCCAATCGCGCGGTGAAGTGTCGGTTTCACATTCGAAGCTTTACAAGCAGAAGGGCACTGGTCAGGCGCGTCACGGGGCAAAGAACGCGCCGATCTTCCGTGGCGGCGGTCATGCGCACAATCGATTGCCGCGCGACTACACGCACGATCTCACCAAGAAATTTCGCGCGCTGGCGATGCGGCATGCGCTTTCGGCGAAAGCCGCCAGTGGCGACATCGTGATCGTAGAGGCGGCGGCGCTGAAAGAAGCCAAGACCTCCGCACTGGTGAAGCACCTCGGCAAGCTCAAGCTCGCGAATGCGCTGATCATCACCGGCGCCGAGGTTGACGCAGCCTTCGCTCGCGCCGCCCGCAATATCCCGAACCTTGACGTGTTGCCGAACGCCGGGCTCAACGTTTACGACATCCTGCGCCGGCGGAAGTTGGTGCTCACGCCAGACGCGGTCGCCGCAATTCACGCCCGCTTCGAGAACGCCAAGAAAACTGAAAGGGCCGCGGCATGAGCGCGCTCAAGCACTACGACACGATCATCGCCCCGGTGATCACCGAAAAGGCGACGCTCCAGTCGGAGAAGAACAAGGTCGTTTTCCGGGTGCCGCTTGCGGCGACCAAGACCGAGATCAAGGACGCGGTTGAGAAGCTGTTCAACGTCAAAGTTGGCGCTGTGAATACGATTGTACGCAAGGGCAAGACCAAGTTCTTTCGTGGCACCCCGGGCAAACGCTCGGACGTGAAGAACGCTGTGGTCACGCTGCTGCCTGGATATTCCATCGATGTGACGACGGGGCTCTCGTAATGGCTTTGAAGCAATTCCGTCCGACCTCGCCGGGGCGACGCCAGCTGGTGATCGTCGACCGCGGAGAATTGTACAAGGGTAAGCCGGTCAAGTCGCTTACGGAAGGCCTGACCAAATCCGGCGGGCGCAACAACGCCGGCCGCGTGACCGCGTTCCGTCACGGAGGCGGTCACAAGCGCACTTATCGCGTGATCGACTTCAAGCGCCGCAAGTGGAACATGGAAGCCACCGTCGAGCGGCTTGAGTACGATCCCAATCGCACGGCGTTCATCGCGCTGATCAAGTACAAGGACAACGAACTCGCCTATATCATTGCGCCGCAGCGCTTGAAGGTCGGCGACACCGTAGTCGCCGGCGAGAAGGTCGACGTGAAGCCCGGCAACGCCATGCCGCTGAAGTCGATCCCGGTCGGCACGATCGTGCACAATGTCGAGTTGAAGCCGCTCAAGGGCGCTCAAATGGCGCGCTCGGCGGGCGCCTACGCGCAAGTTGTCGGTCGCGATGCCGGCTATGCGCAGCTGCGCATGGGGTCGGGCGAAGTGCGTATGGTGCCGGACGTGTGCATGGCGTCGATCGGGGCGGTGTCGAACCCAGACAACATGAACGAGGTTTGGGGTAAGGCGGGCCGCACCAAGTGGCTGGGACGTAAGCCTTCGGTGCGTGGCGTGGCCATGAACCCAGTCGATCACCCCCACGGCGGCGGTGAAGGCAAGACTTCAGGCGGCCGCCACCCGGTTACGCCGTGGGGCAAGAAAACTCGCGGTCCGAAGACGCGCAAAACCAAGCCGTCTGATCGCCTCATCATCCGCCGCCGTCACGCGAAGAAAGTGAGCTAACCCAGATGCCGCGTTCTGTTTGGAAAGGCCCATTCGTCGACGGGTACCTGTTGGCCAAGGCCGAGAAGGCCGCTGGCAGCGGCCGGCGCGAGGTGATCAAGACCTGGTCG
>CAYRHK010000397.1:0-1842 GCA_964423825.1 uncultured Terricaulis sp.
AAAGACGCTGTATATGTCAGGCGGACAGATCAAATCATCGATCGTATTCCGTGGACCCAATGGCGCCGCGGCGCGCGTCGCCGCTCAGCACAGCCAGGACTACTCGTCTTGGTATTCGCACGTCCCCGGCCTCATCGTCATCGCCCCGTACGATGCGGCCGACGCCAAGGGCTTGCTCAAAGCCGCGATCCGCAATCCCAATCCAGTCGTCTTCCTTGAGCATGAAATGCTCTATGGCACTGAGTTTGAAATTCCCGACGTGCCCGATTGGATCGTGCCCATCGGCAAGGCGAAGGTCCGACGCGTCGGCGCCGACGTCACCATCACCGCGCATTCGCGCATGGTGGGCTTGGCGTTGAAGGCCGCCGACCAACTCGCCGGCGAAGGGATTGACGCCGAAGTGATCGACTTGCGTACGCTGCGCCCGCTCGACACCGAGACGATTGTCGCCAGCGTGAAGAAGACCAATCGGTTGGTGACGGTCGAGGAAGGCTGGGTCCAATCTGGTGTCGGCGCCGAAGTGTGCGCGCGCGTGATGAGTGAAGCGTTCGACTATCTCGATGCGCCGCCGACGCGCGTGCACCAGGTGGACGCGCCGCTCGCCTACGCCGCCAATCTCGAAGCGTTAGCGCTGCCGAGCGTGGAAAAGATCGTTGGGGCGGGGAAGGCCGTGGCGTATCGGAGCTGAGAATGAACCGCGTCATCCATTTCGAGATCCACGCCGAAGACCCCGCCGCCTGTGTGCGCTGGTACGGCGACATGTTCGGCTGGCGCTCCACTGAAATTCCGGGGGCCCAGTACTGGACCGTGTCCACCGGTGATGGCCCCGGCATCGATGGCGGCATCATGCAACGCCGCGGCCCGGCGCCCGCGGCGGGCGCGCCGGTGTGTTCCTACGTGTGTACGATTGGCGTTGACGCACTCGATGCGCAGCTGGCGAAGGTGCTCGCCGCCGGCGCGAAGGAAGCTTTGCCGAAGTTCGCCGTTCCCGGCGTCGGCTGGGGCGCCTATTTCATCGATCCGTTCGGCAACATCGTCGGGCTTCATCAGCAGGATGCGGGGGCGGCATGACAGAGGGCGAAGTTGTCGAGCAGCTGGTGGAGTTCACCAGCATCCTCTTGCTCGGCGTCTCGGTGCTGTTCAGCGTGGTGTCAGCCTATGTCGTCGCGCTCAACTACTTCATCGGCGAAGCCAATCTGCTCGCCCGCGTCGCCACGTTCGGCTTCATCACGCTTATCCTCGGCATGCTGGTGTTCGTGATGATGGGGGCGCAGGCCACGCAAACAGGTCTCATCGACCGGCTCGAGGAGTTGCGCGACGCCGGTCGATTGAGCGCTGCCGGCTATGCCGTGCTCGCCAACGCGCAACCGGACGCCGCCATCGACATTTTCGGCCAGCACAGCATCGACGACGTCATTCGCGTCTGCATCTGGGTGGGTTTGGGCTTCATCTATGTCGCGCTCGCCTATCTCACTTTCGTTCACCGCTGGCGCCCGGACGTGTATCGCGTGGCGCTGCAAGAAAGAGCCCGCTAATGCCGCTCCAAATCACCATGCCCGCGCTCTCGCCGACCATGGAGGAGGGCAATCTCGCGAAGTGGCACGTCAAAGCCGGCGACAAGATCGAGCCCGGCCAAGTCATTGCCGAGATCGAAACCGACAAGGCGACCATGGAAGTGGAAGCCGTCGATGAAGGCGTGATTGCGGAAATCTTGGTGCCCGAAGGCGCGCAAGGCGTGAGGGTGAATACGCCCATCGCGGTGCTGAAGGGGGAGGGGGCGGTGGCTCCCAGCCCTCTCCCTCGCGGAGAGGGCGCCGCGCAAAGCGCGGCGGGTGAGGGGCG
>CAYRHK010000398.1:0-1830 GCA_964423825.1 uncultured Terricaulis sp.
GAAGAAGTTGAAGCGCCCGTCGATGGAAGCGTTCCATGATGCGCTGGCCAATGTGGCGCCGGCCATTGAAGTGCGTTCCCGTCGGGTCGGTGGCGCCACCTATCAGGTGCCGGTCGAGGTGCGCCCCGAGCGCCGCCAAGCGCTGGCGATCCGCTGGCTGGTGGGCGCTGCCCGCGCGCGTAACGAAAACACCATGGAAGAGCGCCTAGCTGGCGAAATCCAGGATGCCGCCAACAACCGCGGCAACGCCGTAAAGAAGCGGGAAGATACGCACCGCATGGCGGAAGCCAACCGCGCGTTCTCGCACTATCGCTGGTAGACTTCCCGCATCGAACCGAGTCCGGCGGGGGGCGTGCGAGGGGTGATGACAGAGGGCGGGATAGTTCATACTCGCCACGTCTTCTCGACACTGGATCTCATTCGCGGGCTGTTGTGTCTGCTGGTGGTCCTTTGGCACGCTGCGATTGCGCTGAATATCAATGCTGTGCCGCTGACCCTGCCGTTCGCGGTTGATGTTTTCTTCGTGTTGAGCGGCTTCGTGGTCGCGCACGCCTATTTGCACAAGTTCGAGACCGGCATGAGCGTGGGGACCTTTGTCCTCATCCGTGTGATCCGGTTTTATCCGTTGCTGCTGCTCGGGCTTTCGTTTGGCTTGGTGCTCTATGTCGCTCAGCGATACGTGGGCAACGGCGGCGCCATTACCGCGGGCGACGTATTGAACTTGGCGCCGCAATTCCTGTTCCTGCCGGTCAGCCCGACCTTTTCGGATGTGTTGTTTCCGTTCAACGGGCCGGCCTGGTCGCTGTTTGCAGAGATGCTGATCAACATCGCGTTCGCGCTGACCTGGCGCTGGGCGAGCATCCGAAATCTGGTGCTGGTAACGCTGGTGGGCGGCGTCGGCGTTGTCGCGGTGACACTGATCTATGGCGGCCACGAGACCGGGTATTCTTGGTCGACATCGGCCGGATTGGTGGCGCGGGTGGTCTTCGGGTTTCCGGCGGGCGTCCTTCTCTACCGTCTGTACCAAGCGGGAAAACGGCCGCCGGTGATGCCTGGCTGGCTCATATTGCTGGGATTGGCCGGCGCGTTCCTGGTCAGTGCGCCGGCGCCGATCATGCCCTATTGGCACGCGCTATTCGTCATCGCCGTGTGCCCGGGCATCGTTTGGCTTGGGGTCAGCGCGCCGCTTGGCCGGACGGGCGTGGCGGCGGCTTCGTTTTTTGGGGGATTGTCGTTCGCAATTTATGCGCTTCATCACCCCATCCTGGGCCTGCTGATTGGGATCGATGGCAAGACCTTGGGGCTTATGCCGGTCTACCCTTGGCTCGCGACCGGGTTTCTTGTGGTTGCGGCCGTATTTGTGGCCTGGGTTGGGGACAGGATTTGGGACAAGCCGGCAACGCGCCTGCTGCGGTCGCGTTTTCTCAGGGCTGCGGGGCAAGCCAGAAGCGCATAGCGGCCGCGCGCGCCAGCTCCTCTACCGGCCATTGACGCGGGGCGGTCTCGATCCTAGTTTCCGCCGCCTCTCAAGGAGAGACAAGCGGCGCTGCCGGCGTGAGCCGACGAGTGCCGTTTTGCCTTGGTAAGAGACCCAAAGAGCGGCGCTGGGCCTAGGTTCGCGCGCCGTAAATCCGTTGCCTCAAAGAGATATAGATCCGCTCATGCCCCGTCAGTACGCAATCGAAGACTACCGAAACTTCGGCATCATGGCCCACATCGATGCGGGCAAGACCACGACGACCGAGCGGATTCTGTTCTATTCCGGCAAGAGCCATAAGATCGGCGAAGTCCACGATGGCGCGGCCACCATGGACTGGATGGAGCAGGAGC
>CAYRHK010000399.1:0-1827 GCA_964423825.1 uncultured Terricaulis sp.
AAGCGCCGATGGCCTGAACACACTGATCGACTACCGCTACCAGCAGCACTTCAAAGCAGCCACCGGCGGCCACGGCATGGGCAAGAGCCGTCACGGCGCCGACGGCAAAGACGTCGTGCTAAGAGTCCCAACCGGCACTCAAGTTCTCGACGAAGATCAAGAAACCCTGATCGCAGATCTCTCCGAGCCAGGCATCCGCGTGCTGCTCGCCAAGGGCGGCAATGGCGGATTTGGCAACGAGCACTTCAAGTCGTCTGTGAACCGCGCGCCCTATCACGCCAATCCCGGCCAAGAGGGAGAGGAGCGCACATTATGGCTGCGCCTGAAACTCATCGCCGACGCCGGCTTGGTCGGCCTGCCGAACGCCGGCAAATCCACATTCCTGCGCGCAGTGAGTTCGGCCACTCCGAAAGTCGCCGACTATCCCTTCACCACACTGTACCCCCATCTGGGCGTGGTCTCCATCTCCGACAACGAGCGCTTTGTCATGGCCGATTTGCCCGGCTTGATCGAGGGCGCAGCGGAAGGAACGGGATTGGGCACCCGCTTCTTGGGTCACATTGAACGCTGCGTCGCTCTTGTACATCTCATTGATGCAACTGGACCAAGCGCCACTGAAGCCTATCGCACCGTGCGCCGCGAAATCGAGGCGTATGGGGCCGGCCTCGCCGAGAAGCCTGAACTTGTGGCGCTCAACAAAGTCGACGCCATGACCTCCGCCGAGGCCGGCCGCAAGCGCGCAGCCTTGGCGCGCGCCATCGGAAAGGACGTACGTCTTGTGTCGGGCGTCTCCGGAGCGGGTGTTCGAGAGTTGGTCAACGAGATTGCCGCGATGCTCCGCGCGCGCCGCGGCCAAGAGCAGGCGGCGGCTAACCCACCGAATGATTGGGCGCCATAGCTCATTCGCGTCGAACGCGCAGCAGCAGACCCTGCCCCACCAGCACCAACACGACGCCAGCAAGCGCAAGCCAGCCCCAGCTTTTGCCTTCGAACAAGGTAGAAACAAGCATTGCGACCGGCGGAGTTAGCGCGGAGATGTAGGAGGCGGTAGTGTAGCCGCGCCGCCTAGCTAACCCGTAATATAGCAAAAACGCCAGTACCGAGCCGACAGCCGACAGATACACCAGCGACAGCAAATAGCTCGCTCGCCACTCAAACAACCACGCCTTTCCCGACAGTGTCACCGCCAATGCCAACGCGCCAGCGCCATACATCATTGCCCACGCAGTCGACGCCGCCACGCTGACCCCGATCATCTCGCCGCGTCGAGCGAACACATTCCCGAAGGACGCCAGCACGACCGCCCCCAATGTCAAAGAAATGCCGACAATCGCGCGATCGCCAACCTGAGAGCCAACGACCTCTTCCCACGACAACAGCGCAACGCCAGTCAACCCACAGCATGAGGCGATCCACGCCAATGCCGACGAACGCTGTCCAAACGCGAGGCGAAACACTATGAGATTTACAAAAGCCAGCGCTGCGAACACGACGGCTACCGCAGCCGAAGACACGCGTTCCTCGGCCCAATACACCAAAGGATAATTGCCACCGAACGTGAGGAGGCCCATCCCCAGCGCAGCTCCGTGTTGAGCGACGCTGAGGCGCAGCGACTCTCCGCGCAACACGCACCAGGCAAACAGCATCGCCGCAGCCAACGCGAAGCGATAAACTACTGATACGACCGGATCGACAACGCCCAGCTGGTAGGTGATCGCATACCAAGTCGTGCCCCACGCGAGGGTACACACGATGATCGCGACAAAGTCGCGCAGTCCGGTTGCGTCACCGCGAACGAGCGGCGCCTGCTTAGTGTGCACGATGTCC
>CAYRHK010000400.1:0-1825 GCA_964423825.1 uncultured Terricaulis sp.
AGCGCCTCGCCGCGAAAGCCCATGGTGTGGATGTTCAAGAGATCGACATCGCCGCTGGCGTCCGCCGCGAGCTTCGATGTGGCGTGACGCTCGACAGCCAGCGATAACTCCTCGCGCGGGATGCCGCCGCCGTCGTCCTCGACGCCGATCAGCCCCAGGCCGCCGCGCTCAATGCGCACGAGGATGCGTTTCGCGCCCGCGTCGAGTGCGTTTTCCACAAGCTCTTTCACCGCGGCGGCCGGCCGCTCGATCACCTCGCCGGCGGCGATGCGGTTGACGGCTTCGGGGGGCAAACGACGGATAGGCATGAGAATCGACAAATAGTAGCATGCGCCGATGACGAAAGACCCCAACGGGCCCCAAATGGCGTCCCCCTCCTATCGCCTGGCCGCGCTCGACCAAGATTTCCTGCTCTCGCGCGAAATGCGCGGCGTACGGTTCCTGCTCGAGTACGAGAAGGCCGATCGCTTGATGCACGAGCACCACATCCACTCCACCATTGTTGTGTGGGGCTCGGCGCGCGTGGCTGAAAACGGGCCTGGCGAACAAGCGCGCTGGTACGCGGAGGCGCTCAAATTTGG
This sequence comes from uncultured Terricaulis sp., assembly GCA_964423825.1. Classification (GTDB taxonomy): domain Bacteria; phylum Pseudomonadota; class Alphaproteobacteria; order Caulobacterales; family Aquidulcibacteraceae; genus Vitreimonas. The sequence continues at coordinate 582 of CAYRHK010000400.1, forward strand.
CGCCATCGCCTCGAAGCGCGGCGGCGCCATCGCGCCCGCGGGCCAGCCCCGATACAACGTGATCACGACCGGCGGCGGTCCGGGCCTGATGGAAGCCGCCAATCGCGGCGCGCGCGAGGTCGGCGCGCCGTCGATCGGATTCAACATCCGCCTGCCCCATGAGCAGGAACCGAACTCCTACTCCTCGCCAGAACTGACTTTGCAGTTCCACTACTTTGCCATGCGCAAGATGCACTTCGCGATGCGCGCCAACGCCCTTGTCGTGTTCCCCGGCGGCTTTGGCACACTCGATGAATTGTTCGAAATTTTGACGCTCAGCCAAACCGGTAAGGCCGATCACATCCCGATTGTGCTGTTCGAAGAACCCTATTGGCGCTCATTGGTGAACTTCGACACGCTGGTCGAGCACGGCATGATCGCACGCGAGGACCTGAAACTCTTCCGGTTCGGCAATACCGCTGAAGAGGTCTGGAGCGCGCTAACGGCTTTGGGCATTGGCGTACAAGATCAAGACGATGAGGACCTGGCGCGCGATATGTGACGCGTTTTTTAGCGTGCATGGCGGGGTAACATGTGTTACGCACCCCGCTCTTTCGGAGAGCGTGACGTGAAAACGATGAACCTATTCGCCCGGCAGCCAGCCTTCGTCGGATATCGCGACGAGCGCCAAGATGCGCGCGCGCGGAGGGATTTCATCGTCTGACGTCTTCGAACACGTTGGAGCATGAAGAACCCCTCCGCGGCCCGGCCTCGGAGGGGTTCTTCGTATGCGCTCCGAGTCTTTTTCTTTCTCCTCCCGCGCGCGGAGGAAGGCCTGCCCCGGCATCGGGGCGGGAAGGAGTTATAAATGCGCTATTTTCAATGCAAATTCCGGCGCGGATCTGAACGCACCGTCGCGTGGATCGAGGAACGGGGCGCGAAGGTCGGCGCGCGTGTGCAGCTCACCTCGTTGGACGATGGCGCGGTATGGGACGTTGAAACGGTTGGCAAGCCCGGGCTCGAAAGCGCGGCGCTCAGCGAGCTTCAGCGGCTCAATCGCAAGTCCTTGTCGAGCATCATGAACAACATCGTTTGAGAAGGAGAACCGGTCATGTCCGGTTATGAACACATCGAAGGCGCGAACGCGCCGATCAAAGCGTGGATCAAAGGCGTGCCGGTGGAGCACGAAGCGCAGAACCAATTGCGCAACTTGGCCTCGCTGCCGTTCATCCATAGCCACATCGCGGTGATGCCGGACGTACATT
>CAYRHK010000401.1:0-1809 GCA_964423825.1 uncultured Terricaulis sp.
TCGGCGAAGGATTGCAGCAGGCCGAACGGCCCGACGCGATTGGGGCCTTTGCGCAGCTGCACCGCCGCCCAGACTTTGCGGTCGAACAGCAGGATGAACGCCAGCGTCAGCAGCAGCAGGATCATGATGGCGAGGACCTGCCCCGTCTTCATCAGGCCCCACTCCCATTCGACAGGGAGCTGCACGAGCGGCACGTAGTCGGCGGCCGGATTCATGTCGCCGCCACCTTGTCGGCGCCGTTCTTTACGCGCGAGCACTCCGCCATCGTGCGCGAAGCGCGTGCGATCGGGTTGGTGAGATAGAAATCCGCGATCGGCGAGACGAACGGCGTCTCGTAGAGCGTTCCCGTCGCACCTACGCTGGCTGGGTCGAAGTGCTGGGCGTCCGCTGCGCCGGGCGAATAATCCAGCTGACCGAAAGTTGGGTGATCGGCGATCATCTTGGCGCGCAATTGCTCCAGCGAATCATATGGCAGAGTTTTGCCCATCACGCCCGACAGTGCGCGCAAAATAGTCCAGTCTTCCTTGGCGTCGCCCTTTGGGAACGCGGCGCGGCGCCCATACTGAGCGCGGCCCTCGGTGTTGACCCAGGTGGCGTCCTTCTCGGTGTAGGCCGCTGCTGGCAGGATGATATCGGCGCGGTGCGCGCCCGCGTCGCCGTGCGTGCCAAGATAGATTACCGCACCCGACTTCGGCAGCGGCGCTTCGTCGACTCCGAGCAGAAACAGCGTATCCATACCGCCCGCAAGCATCTCGCGTGCGCTCTTGCCGCCCTCACCTGGTAGGAAACCGAGATCGAGACCGCCGACGCGCGCGGCCGCGCTGTGCAGCACGTTGAAGCCGTTCCACCCATCCTTGATCACGCCAAGCGATGCCGCCAGCTTGCCGACGGCGTTCAGCACCGCAGCGCCATCGGGACGCATGAGCGCGCCCTGCCCGACGATGATCATCGGACGCTGTGCATTTTTCAGCAGGTCGCCGAACGCGCCCAATTGGCTCAGTGACTGCGCGCCGGCGCCAATGTGCGCATAGCGGTAGGTGAGATCGACGCGCTCGCCGATCACCCCGATCTCGGCGCCGCGCAGCCAGGCCTTGCGGAGGCGCGCATTCAGCACTGGCGCTTCGAGGCGCGGATTGGTCCCGACCAGCAGGATCGCGTCGGCCTCATCGATGCCCGCGATGGTGGAGTTGAACAAATAGCTTTGCCGCGCGCCGCCCAGTTGGGCGCCATCGGCGCGGCAATCGGTGTTGGGCGAGCCCAGCGCGCGGAAGAGATCGAGCGTCGCCTTCATGCTCTCGGCGCAGGCCAAATCGCCGGCAATCGCGCCAATCCGTTTGGGATCGCCTGAGAGCGCTTTCGCGGTCGCTGCAAGCGCTTCGCCCCAACTGGCGGCACGTAGCTTGCCATGTTCGCGGATGTAAGGGCGATCGAGCCGTTGTCGCGAGAGCCCGTCTTCGGCGTAGCGGGTCTTGTCCGAAATCCACTCTTCGTTGACCGCATCGTTCACGCGCGGTAGCACCCGCAGCACCGCGTCGCCGCGGGTGTCGACGCGAATGGCTGAGCCCAGCGCATCCATGACGTCCACGGTTTCGGTCTTGGTCAGCTCCCAAGGCCGCGCATTGAATGCGTAGGGCTTTGAGGTCAACGCGCCCACGGGGCAGAGATCGATGACGTTGGCCGAAAGCTCGCTGGAGAGCGACGCTTCAAGATACGTCGTGATCTCCATGTCCTCGCCGCGGCCGGTAGCGCCCAGTTCCGGCACGCCCGCCACTTCGGTAACGAACCGCACACACCGCGTGCACTGGATGC
>CAYRHK010000402.1:0-1800 GCA_964423825.1 uncultured Terricaulis sp.
TATCTCAAGCGCGCGCGCGTAACTGAGGGGCTTTACGGCTCGGCCGCCTTCCACCGTGACCGCTACGCGCGGCTGATGGGGTTCTAGTTCGTCACTCTCACGCCGCTGCCGCGGCGCCGACATCAGCGTCGAATTCGGCTTTCCATTCCGCGACCATGGCGCGGTTGTCCTGATCCCAGGGGTGAAAGCCTGGGCGATACCAGGCGAAGTAGGTCTTCAGATTGCGGTTGAACAATCCGGGCTCGCGCCACACGAAGCGGCGCACGGCTTTGAGCGCGTCCTTGTACGAATAGCCGTCGGCCTGAAGCAATCGAGCGGCGTAGTGCGTGATGTTGCGCGTGAAGAAATACGTTATCAGCGCCATCGAGATCGTGCGGCGCAGGTAACGCTTCAGCGGCGGCCAATCGCGCGAGACGTGCATGAACACGTCATAGGCGACAGCTTTGTGTTCGGTCTCCTCCACCGCGTGCCAGCGCCACATGCGTTCGATTCCTGGATCGACATCGTCGAACAGGTCTCTGTGGCGCGCATGCGCCTCCGCCATCATCGCCGTGAAGTGCTCCAGCGCGATGGTCGCGATCAGCATGCGCATCGGCCCGCGCGAGCGCGAGAACGCGATGCGCTCCTGAATGCCCGCTTCGATTTCGGCGACCGGATATTTGTTGCGGTCGATCAGCTGATTGAGCTGATGATGTTCGCGCGAATGGATTGCTTCTTGCGCGATGAAGCCCTTCACGTCGACGGCGAGCTTGCCGCTGACCTGGTCGCGATAATGGCGCACGGCATCGATGAAGAGGCGCTCGCCATCGGGAAAGGTGAGCGACAGCGCGTTGAACACGGCGGTGGCGACGGGGTCGCCGCCCATCCAATGGCCGGCCTTGGCGGCGGCGACATCGAAATGGATGTCGCGGGGCGGGACGTTGACATCGGCGGGGGTGGACTTGGCGTTCATGGGCTGCACCTTAGGGAGAAAGCTCAGCTAGCTTGCGTTCCTATAAGAATTTGGCTCTACTGACAAAAATGTCAATAAAGAAAATCAGTAAGGTTCGCGTTCGCCGCGCGCCAGAAGCGGCGCGGGAGAACATCCTGGCGGCCGCCGAGCAGCTCTTGGTGGAGCGAGGCCCGTTGGCGCTGAAGCTAGCGGACGTGGCCGTCGCGGCCGGGGTGGCCAACGCCAGCGTGCTGCACCATTTCGGCGCCATCGACGGCCTGCACGCCGCGCTGATGGAGCGCATGGTTGAGCAGCTGGTCGCCAGCATTCTTGCGCTCGACGTCAGCGAAGGCGGTCGCCCCGATCAGATCGAGGCTGTTGTACAAGCCTTGTTCGACGTGTTCGAAACCCGCGGCGCGGCGCGCCTCGGCGCCTGGCTCGAACTCACCGGAGAGTGGCGCAGGCTCACGAGCGTGCGCGAAGCGGTGGGCGCAGTGGTGGCCAAACGCGTCGCCTTCGGAGATATGGCCGCGCACGAAGTGGAAGACTTGGTGCTGGTCAGCGTCACGCTGGCGATGGGCGCGGGACTGTTCGGCCGCTCGCTCGCCGCCTTGATCGGCCGCGACCCCGAACGCACGCGCGAAGTCGCCGCGCAAACGCTACGCGCGTTTGTGGCGACAAGGCGGGATGGGTGACGGCGGTGGCTGCCCGTCTTCGACTCGAACGAGGATTTCCGGATCCAAATTCCGGCGTCCTACCAATTAGACGAACAGGCAGTGCCCCCGCCCCCCCCCCCCCCCCCCCCCCCCCCCCCCCCCCCCCCCACCGGGCCGGGCCGGGGGGGGGGGGGGGCCCGGGGGGGATGTGGG
>CAYRHK010000403.1:0-1796 GCA_964423825.1 uncultured Terricaulis sp.
CCAAGAACCCCGACGCGATGATCTCGGCGCTGCAGAAAATCTCCGGCAACGCGGTGGTGAACGCGCCCTCGGAAGTGCGCGAGATGTTCATCGAAAACCCGCACAGCGATTTCGCGAGCCTCTTCGCGACGCATCCGCCGATTGAGAAACGCATCGAAGCGCTAGCGCGCTTCGGGGGCGGGCGGGTCGCCGCTCCTGCTCGTGCTGCGGCACCGGGGGTGCCGAAAGCGGGGCCGTGGGGCTAAGGCTGCGGGCGAGCGCGCTGCGTGGCGAGCGGCAGAATGGGCGCTGTGATCACGAAGAGCACAAGAGCCAAGAGGCTGGTCTGGGCGGCGATCGGCCAGGGCAAGAATCCGGCCGTTACCATCGCTATGTACACCACGAGAACAAACAGCTCCAGAACGAGCGCGAGAGACACTGCTGAAGCGACTGTTTGGGTACGCAGTTGCGCGAACGTCCAAACGAAGCCGAAGGCGTAGATGAAGTCCGGCACAAGGGTCATGACCTCGCGCGCCAATCCGGTATATGGCGGAACAAAAGCTGGCGTCGCTTGAGCGCTGACAGCGTCCCAAGTCGAGCCCAACACAACATTGTTGCCGAGCCAGCCGAGCACGTTCCAAAGGACCCCGTAAGCGATGGTCCAGACCATGATGCGGGTGATCTTCAACTGTTCCTTCCTGCGCTGTTCTCTCGTGAGCGATAGTTCGGCTAGTAGCCGGGGCAAAGACTGACTCTAGTGCTGGCGGAACGAGGCGGCAATTTCCGTTTCGGGCGCGTGAAGTACGCCCAAAAAAATGGGCGCGGGGTGGTTGGAGACACCGCCGCGCCCAAGGCTATGGAGCTCGAAATCAAAGCTGTCGGAAAAAATCGCGCACGCCGAACATCACCTCTTGCATGGCCTCGCGCGCTTCGGGGAAGAAGCTCCAGCCGGCCCAAAGCGCGAGCACCACGATCACGAAGGTCACAAAGCCATCGGCGTGGCCCCCGCCGCCGTGGCGATAGCCGCTGACGGTCGCGTAGGAGGCTTTGCGCAGCGCGCTGAACGGCGCCGACAGCGCGGCATAGGCGATGGCGAGGATGACCAGCACCAGCCAGAGCGGCACGTCGGCGGGCGGGTTCCAGCCGAACAGGGCGCCGGTGCCCAAAAGCGTGAAGAACGCGACCAGAAAGGCGATCAGAAGTGCGGCGGTGACGACACTGAAGATGAACGCGAACAGCCCGGCGAACACGCGCGTGACATAGCCCGCTGGTTGCGGCGGCGGCGCGACCGGGCCGCTTGCGAAGTCCCAGCCGCCCCACGCTTGCCGCGAGGCGTGCATCTGCGCGCGCCAGGCGCGGCGCTGCGCACGCCATTGCGCGCGCCAGTGCGGCACGTTCTCGTCGGTGAAGCGCGCGTACTCGCGCTTGGCGCGGTCGACCACTTCTTGGGCGTTGAACGGCGCGCCGTGCGCGGCAGCGATCTCTTCGGGCGTGGACGCCACCGGCATGGCGAAGATCAACACCAGATAGACGAGCGCGGTGAAGCCGCCGGTGAGGAATGCCGACAACACCCACAGCACGCGAACCCAGACGACATCGATGCCGGCGTAGGCCGCGAGGCCGGCGCTGACGCCAGTCCAAGCGCCGCGATCATAAAGGCGATAGAGACGGCGTTGCGGGCGCGGGCCGTCTTGCGGGGCGGGGCCGGCGCCTTCGCCTTGGGCCGCTGAGGCGCCTTCGACCGGGCCCATCTCTTCGAGTATGCGGCTCATCTCGGCGGCGGCGACCACCGATTTGCCGGGGTTGAGGTAGGCGGC
>CAYRHK010000404.1:0-1791 GCA_964423825.1 uncultured Terricaulis sp.
TGGAACACCGCGCGCTACATCAACCACTCCTGCCGCCCCAATTGCGAGCCCAACATCTACAAGGGGCGGGTGTTCATTCATGCGCGCCGCCGGATCAAGCCGGGCGAGGAACTCAACTACGATTACGGCAAGAACTACTTCAATCAGTACCTGAAGGACATTTGCGGCTGCGCGAAGTGCAAGCCGGTGGCGCCCGCAAAGGCCAAGACAGGCAAGAAGGCCAAGGTTGCCTCGAGAGTCAGCCGGGCCAAGGCGGCTTAGAGCGCCTTGATCTCCGCGCCCTCCGCGCGGCCAAGGATCACGGTTTGCGCGAGCCCCAGAAATAGTCCGTGCTCGACGACGCCGGCGATGTCCTTGAGCGCCGCGCCAAGCGCCTCGGGTCTTGCAATTGCACGGGCGTGGGCGTCGAGCACGTAATTGCCGCCGTCGGTGATCACAGGTTCGTTGGCCTTGCCGCTGGTGCGCAAGCCCACTTCGTCGCCGGCGCAACCGCTTTCCCGGAGCGCGGCACGCACGCGTTCGGCGGTCAGCGCGAAACCGAAGCGCACCACTTCGATCGGCAACGGAAAGGCGCCCAGCGTCTCCACCCATTTGCTGTCGTCGGCGATCACCACCATGCGCCGGCTCGCTGCGGCGACGATCTTCTCGCGTAGCAGCGCGCCGCCGCCGCCCTTGATCAGGCGAAAGGCCGGATCGATTTCGTCGGCGCCGTCGACATCCACATCAATCCCGGTGACCTGGCTGATCTCGATCAACGGGACGCCGCTTTGCTCCGCCAGCGTGCGGGTAGCCTCCGAGGTTGGGACGCCCTTCACGCGCAGGCCATGGCGCACGCGCTCGCCCAACAAGCGTACAAAATGCGCCGAGGTCGAGCCGGTGCCCAAGCCCACGATCATGCCGTCCTCGACAAAGTCGAGCGCCGCGCGCGCAGCATTCTGTTTGGCGTGATCGGCGCTCATCAGGTTTCCTCGGTCTTGAGCCGCGCCCTCGCGCCCAGGCGCTCGCGCAGCAGCGCCCGCAGGCGCAGCACTGTCGCGCGATCGAGATCGCGCTTGGGAATGATGTGGATGGACCCCAGTGTGTGCCGGATAAGAATGAGGCTTCTGGTCTCAATTGCGCTGCGCCAAAGCGGCCAAGCCGTTTGGCCGTGCGCCAGTTCATAGGAGCTGGCAATGCCGCCGGGGGAAAATGTGTAACTCAGCGGCGAAAGCGCGCCAGGGGCCTGCCAGTTCTTGCGCGCGATGAGCCAGGCGGCCCCGGCCAACGCAACATAGTAAAGCGCGATCAACCCGGCATAGATCATCGCGATCACGCCCAGTTGCTCGGTGCGGATTCCGCCGTTCTCCAGTGCGTTCGGAACCAACACGAACAGGAGTGCGATTGCGAAGAAGACCGGGACGCGCGGACTTCTTAGGGATGCCACCGCGATCGCCGATAAGTAGTCAGCCTTTGTGCGCGTCACCGTGAAGGAGAGTTCACTCCCGCTCACTTCTTGTCCTTCGCCTTCTGCTTCTTGGCGCGGAAGGCGTCGGCCCAGCCCTCGATCTCACGCTGCTTGCCGCGTGCGACGGCAAGCGCGCCGTCGGGGACGTTCTTGGTGATGACGCTTCCCGAGCCGGTATAGGCGCGCGCGCCAACGCTTACCGGCGCCACGAGCGCGGTGTCGGAACCGATGAAGGCGTCTTCGCCGATCGTGGTGCGATACTTGTCGAAGCCGTCGTAATTGCAGGTGATGGTGCCAGCGCCGAGATTGGCGCGGGCGCCGATGTCAGCATCGCCGACGTAGGTGAG
>CAYRHK010000405.1:0-1775 GCA_964423825.1 uncultured Terricaulis sp.
CGAGGGCCGCAAGCTGCGCGGCGTGGCCGAGAACATCGTGGTGAAGCTGCCGCTGACGCCGGATGGGCTGAAGGCGTGCAAGACGCTCGAGGCCGAGGGCCACCCCTGCAACGTGACGCTCTGCTTTTCGGCGGTGCAGGCGCTGCTCGCCGCCAAAGCGGGCGCGACTTACATCTCCCCGTTCCTCGGCCGGCTTGACGACGGCGGCCAGGACGGCATGGGTCTCATTCGCGAAATTCGCGCGATTTACGACAATTACGACTTCCAGACCCAGATCCTGGCGGCTTCGATCCGGACGGGGGGTCATGTTCGTGACGCCGCCATCGCCGGCGCCGACTGCGCCACCATTCCGCCGGCGGTGTTCCGCGCGCTCTACAAGCACAATCTGACGGATTCCGGGCTCGCAGCATTCCTCAAGGATTGGGCGGCAACCGGTCAGAAGATTTTGTGAGGCGGGCTTAGCGGCCGGCCAGGCGATCCAGGTGCTGGAACTCGTCGGCGGTGGCTTCGCGCATGTCGGCGACGGCGCGATCAGCCTCGTCCAGTTCGGCTTGGATCACGGCCACGTCGAGCGGCTCGATCAGCGGGGCCGGCTCCTCGAACGTCGACGCGAACGCATCGCGAACGCTCAACCCGCCTTGAACGGCGACCGGGCCGACAAGGCCCACAACGGCCATCACGCTCGCTCCGGCGATGAAGCTGCCGGCGACCAAGCGGATCGTGGCTTTACGTTGCGTGGGCGACATTTGTGGACAACTCCCGGACCGAGGGCGGCCGCTTAACAAAAGGTTCTTCGTGTTGCAATTGCGAACTTGGTGTCTTCTTGGCAATCTTTGAAGTGACCGAGATCACAGCGGCGACGGTGACATGGGCATAGATGCAGCCCCCGCCAATGCTTAGATGCTAGCGCAGAAACCTGAATTTAAGCCGAATCTGGCGCTTGGCTGAAAAATACCTAATCTTTCAGAGCGCCAGCGATATTATTAAACTTGTGCCATGTTGCGCCGCAGCATTACCGTTAGGAGAGCTCGCCATGAACCGTGCCGCCGCAAAACCGCTTCGCAAGGCCGTTTTGCCGGTTGCAGGCTTTGGCACGCGCGTTCTGCCGGCCACCAAGGCCAGCCCCAAGGAGATGCTGCCGGTCTTTGACCGCCCCGCCATCCAGTACGTCGTCGACGAGGCGCTCGCGGCCGGGATCGAGCACATCGTCTTTGTCACCGGGCGCAACAAGGGCGCGATCGAAGACTATTTCGACCGCGCTTTCGAATTGGAGACCAGCCTTGAGCAAAAGCAAAAATCTGCGTTGCTTGCCGAACTGAAGCGCGACTTGCGGCCGGCGGGCTCCATGAGTTTCGTGCGCCAGCAAGCGGCGCTCGGCCTCGGCCATGCAATTTGGTGCGCTCGCGACATCGTTGGCAACGAGCCGTTCGCGGTGCTGCTGCCTGACATGCTGATGATGGCGCAGCCCTCCTGCCTCGCCCAAATGGCGGGCGCCTATGCTCAAGTCGGCGGCAACGTGATTGCGGTCGAGCCGTGCGATGACCCTTCAGGCTACGGCGTCATCGACCCTGAAAGCCGTGACGGGCGCCTGATCAAAATGAAGGGCATGGTTGAGAAGCCCAAGCGCGAGGAGGCGCCGTCCAACCTCTTCATCAGCGGCCGCTATATCCTCCAACCCGAGATTTTCGCGATCCTGGAATCGCAAACCCCCGGCGCCGGCGGCGAGATCCAGCTCACCGACGCCATGGTGCGTCTGATGCAGAGCCAGCCCTTTC
>CAYRHK010000406.1:0-1755 GCA_964423825.1 uncultured Terricaulis sp.
AGACGTCATCGGCGGTGGTGAAGGGGCTCGTCGATTGCGGCGCGCTCGCCAAGATCGAGCTCAGCGAGGACCCGCCGTTTCCCGAACCGGTGCTTTCTCCCCTCCCCCTAGAGGGGGGAGGGGCCGGGGGTGGGGGTGAAGGCGGCGCCCCAGATGGGGTTGTACGAAACGCCGATAGCTCACCCCACCCCCTGACCCCCTCCCCCTCTAGGGGAGGGGGAAAGCACCTCTCCCCCATTCAGCAAGCCGCTGCCGATGAAGTTTGCGCTTACGTGCGTGGTGGCGCGTTCCATGTGTCGCTGCTCGATGGCGTGACCGGATCGGGCAAGACCGAAGTGTATCTGGAGGCGGCGGCGGAAGCGTTGCGCGCGGCGCCGGACGCGCAGGTGCTGGTGCTTTTGCCGGAGATCGCGCTGACGCAAGCGGCGATGGCGCGGTTCAAAGCGCGCTTCGGGGTCGAGCCGGCGGAATGGCACTCGGGCATTGCGCACAAGGCGCGCAGGCGCGCGTGGCGCGAGGTGGCGTGCGGGCGGGCGAGGCTTATCGTAGGCGCGCGCTCGGCCCTGTTCCTCCCGTACAAGAATCTGCGGTTGATCGTGATCGATGAAGAGCATGATCCTTCGTACAAGCAGGAAGAGGGCGTGATTTATCAAGCGCGCGATCTCGCCGTGGCGCGCGCGAAGCTAGGCAATTGCGCGGTGATCCTGGCGAGTGCGACGCCAGCTTTGGAGACTTTGGTGAACGCCCAAAGCGGGCGCTACGCGCACGTGAAGCTCCCGTCTCGGCACGGGAGCGCGGAACTGCCGGATGTCGAACTGGTCGACATGAAGATCGAGCCGCCGGAAAAAGGCCGCTGGATTTCGCCGAAGCTCATTCGCGGCGCGGCGGAGGCGTTGCTGCGCGGCGAGCAGGCGCTCTTCTACATGAACCGGCGCGGTTATGCGCCGCTGACGCTGTGCCGCGCGTGTGGGCACCGGATGAAATCCCCCGATAGCGATGCGTGGCTGGTGGAGCATAAATATTCCGGGCGCCTGGTGTGCCACCTCACCGGGTTTTCGATGCCCAAGCCGAAGGCGTGTCCGGAGTGCGCCGCGCCGGACGCGTTCACGTCGATCGGCCCTGGCGTGGAGCGCATCGAGGAAGAAGTGCGGGAGTTTTTTCCCAATGCGCGGATCGAGATTTTCTCCTCCGATACGACGCCGGACGGCGAAGCCGTGCGCTCGCTTGTCCAACGCATGGAGGAGGGCGAGATCGACATTCTGATCGGCACGCAGATTGTCGCCAAGGGCCACAACTTCCCGAACCTCACGTTCGTGGGCGTGATCGATGCGGATCTGGGGCTCAAAGGCGGCGATCTGCGCGCGGGCGAGCGCACCTATCAATTGGTGAGCCAGGTGACGGGCCGTGCCGGCCGCCACGCCAAGAAGGGCCGTGCACTCATTCAAACCTACGCGCCGCAGGAGCCGGTGATGATCGCGCTGGCCGCACAGGATCGCGACGCGTTCTACGCCGCCGAGATCGCCGAGCGCGAAGCCGCCGGCATGCCGCCCTATGGGCGCTTGGCGGCGGTGATCGTGTCGGCGCCGGATGAAGCGCTCGCCAACGAAGCGGCGAAGGTGATGGGCGAGACGGCGCCCAACGTCGAAGGCTTGGACTTGTGGGGGCCGGCGCCAGCGCCGCTCTCGGTGATCCGCGGCATGCACCGGCGGCGGTTTCTCATCCGCGCCAATCGCGGCGTCGATGTTAGCGCGTTCT
>CAYRHK010000407.1:0-1743 GCA_964423825.1 uncultured Terricaulis sp.
CGACGCAATCTCGGGATGATGATGCGCGAGGTTTTGATCAAGGAGATTATCGACGGCGAGGCGCTGTTGTGGGCGCATGAGCGGTTGCTCGGCCGGCAAGAGCAGCGGCGGATCCTGATGGTGATCTCCGATGGCGCGCCGGTTGACGACAGCACGCTGTCGGCCAATCCCGGCAATTACCTGGAGCGGCATCTGCGCAACGTCATCGGTTGGATCGAAACGCAGTCGCCGATCGAACTGATCGCCATCGGCATCGGCCATGATGTCACGCGCTATTATCGCCGGGCGGTGACCATAACCGACGCCGAGCAGTTGGGCGGCGCCATGATCGAGAAGCTTGCCGAGCTTTTCGACGAGCATGCGCCGGTACAGCCGCAAAAAAAGCGAGCGGCGTGATGTGGCGGCGCATCGTTACTTTCGGCGCGAGCGCAGCGTTGCTCGCCGCGTGCATGCAATCGGCGGCGGATGCGCCGATCGCGGAGCAATGGCGCGCTGTGCCTATCACGGTGTCGGCGGTTGAGTTTCCTGGCGACGCCACAGGCCGGCTCCGCTATCGCGGCGGCTTGCATCTCGCGAGCGATCGCCCTGGTGATTTTGGGGGGTGGTCGGGCATAGAAGTGCTCGATGACGGCGTTCTGCTTGCTATCACCGATGGCGGCGAGTGGTTCGAGGGGCGCCTTGTGCTGGACGGCGGCGGCGATCTCGTGGGAGTTGCCGAAACGCGGGGCGCTCTGATGCGCGATGAGAACGGCGAACCGTTCCCGACCAAGGCGGAGGGTGACGCGGAAGGCTTGGCGCAGTTGCCGGATGGGCGGTTTGCGGTGAGCTTCGAGCAGACACAGACCATCCGCATCTACGAACTCAATCGAGATGGACCATTTGGCGTTGCGGTCGCAGGGCCGGCGCTGGCGGAAATTCAGACGCTGTCGCCCAATGCGGGACTTGAAGCGTTGGCGGCGATGGCGGACGGCGCGTTGCTTGTGGGCGCAGAGGGCGGTGGCGGGCCGACGCGCTTGTGGGTGGCGCATGTCGGCGCGAGCGAGCCGGCGCCGGTTCAGACCCGCTATCGACCCAGCGAGGGCTATTCGCTGACAGCGTTGGATCGATTGCCGAACGGCGATTTCGTCGCGCTCGAGCGCTTCTATGCGCCGATTATCGGCGCGCGGGCGCGCATTACGCGTTTTGCGGCGAGCGCGCTCGGCGGCGACATCGTGGCGGTCGAGGTGTTGGCGGAGCTGGCGCCGCCGATGCCGGTGGACAATTTCGAGGGCATCGCCGCGGTGCGCCTGCGTGAAGGCGTTACGAGGCTCTATATCGCGTCTGACGACAATTTCAGCGAACGTCAGCGTACGTTGTTGCTTGCGTTCGATGTGGTGGAACAGTAGCGACTCGGTTCGAGCGATTTTCGCCTGCGCGGAACAGCGCGCCGAGCAGAACTTCAATGGTTTCCTAAAGGTTGATTTGTGAAGGCGTTGACGGCTGGACGATTCTTCACCAACCGCAACGCGTCCTTAAGCAGAGTTCATGCATAACGCGGTCCCGGCAGAACGCCTTCGGTAAACGCGCGCTAAACCATGTTTCCCATCATCGGCCTTGTTGTTGTGTTCGGCATGGTGTTCGGCGGCTTTATGCTGGCGGGCGGCCACTTCGAAGTCATTATCGAAGCCGCGCCGATGGAGTTCATGATGATCTTCGGCGCCGCTGTCGGCGCGCTGATCATCTCCAACGACATGAACGGCCTCA
>CAYRHK010000408.1:0-1731 GCA_964423825.1 uncultured Terricaulis sp.
ACGACCTATCACGTCACCTTCCCGATGACCGCGAAGGTCGACATCGTGTCGAAGGACCGCCGCCACCCCTTCTACAGGTGGGTCGCAGAGGAATTGGGCGAAAGCGCACTCCCGCGTTGGAACTTCCACAAGTACCTGATCGGCCGCGACGGCGCTTTGGTGGAGGCGTTCCCCTCCAAGGTCGCCCCGCTTGGTCCCGACATGCTCGGCGCGATCAACAAGGCGCTAGCCGCGTAAATTAGTGGGCGAGCGCGACTTCATCGGGCGCAGGCGCTTCGCGGCGCGGACGCAGCGCCAGCATGGCGAACGATGACGCGGCTATGACCAGCGCCAGCGTCAGAAACTGATCGTTAAAGGTCATCACTAGCGCCTCGCGATCCAGGAGCATGGCGTACTGCATCAAGGCCTGCCGCTCGGGATCGGCCGCGCCGGCCTGCTCCAGATAAACGCGCGCGCCTTCGATCATCCCAGCGACATGAGGATTGTTCGGATCGGCCGCCGCGTACAATTCCTGCCGATGCAGTGCAAACGCATGCGATTGCACCGTGGCCAGCGCCGCGATCCCAAACGCGCCGCCAAGATTGCGCAGCGTGTTGAAGAGCCCCGAGCCGGCGTGGACCAACGCCGGCGGCAAGGATTGCAACGCCGGCTGCATCACCGAGGTAAACGTCATCATCAGCCCCAGCGCACGCAGGGCTTGCGGCCACAACAACTCCCAGAAGCCGGCCTCGGCCGTCAAATGCGCCTGCTGCCAACAGCTCAGCGCGACCAGGATAAAGCCGAGGAACCCGACCGGCATCGTATCGGGCAAACGTCGCGTGACGCCGCCGATGATGGGCGCGCTGAAGAACATCACCACGCCCTGCACGAACATGGTTTCGCCGATCTGCAGCGCGCTGTAGCCGCGCACCGATCCCAGATAGAGCGGCGTCAGGAACACCGACGAGAACAGCGCCACCCCGAGAATGAACCCAAGTCCCGCGCCAACCGCGAATGTCGGGGTTTGGAAGGGCCGCAAATCAACGATCGGAGTCTCGGCTGCCAATGTCCGCCATAAGAACGCCAAGCCGCCCGCAAGGCTCGCCAGCGCCCACAGCGTCACTTCAGGTGAAGCGAACCATTCATTGGCGGGCCCCTCCTCAAGCGTGTACTCGGCCGCGCCCAAGAACACCGCCAGCGCCAACAATCCCTGCAAATCGATCTTTTTCAGCAAGCTGAACTCAGGCTTGTCGATCGAAGCCATGGTGTTCCAAATGATCGCAGTGATCGCGATGCCTGGCGCGAGATTGATCCAGAATAGCGCCCGCCAACCCAACGTTTCGGCGACATAGCCGCCGACTGTCGGTCCCAACGCCGGCGCCAACGTTACCACCATGCCCATCATGGCGCCCGTCATTGGATGCAGCCGCTTTGGAAACGCCAGATAGAGCGTCGCCATAACGGTAGGGATCATCGCAGCGCCCGAAAAACCCTGGAGCGCGCGAAACACGATGAGCGACGTGATGTCCCAAGAAAACGCGCACAACAGACTGGCGACCGAGAACGCCAGCGCCGACAAGCAGTACAAGAGCCTGGTGCCGAGCGCCCGCCCAAGGAAGCCCGAAAGCGGAATGCCGATCACTTCCGCGATCAGATACGAGGTCTGCACCCAACTGATCTCATCGCGGCTCGCGGAGACGCCGGCCTGGATAGCGCCGATCGCGCTCGCCACGATTTGGATGTCGAGGATGG
>CAYRHK010000409.1:0-1702 GCA_964423825.1 uncultured Terricaulis sp.
AACTCTCGCATCATCGGCGTGGCGCGCACGCCGATGGACACGACTAGATTTCGTGAGCAGGTGCACGAGAGCCGCGGTAAGTTCGCGCCCGGCGCTTGCGTGGATGAGGCCAAGTGCGCGGCCTTCTTGCGCCACATCCATTATGTCCAGGTGGACGCGCAAGCGCCCGCAGCCACCTGGGCGCCGTTGTCGGCCGCGCTCGCCGATCGTGCCGACAATGTGCGCATTTTCTACCTTTCCACGGCGCCAAGCCTGTTCGTGACCATCGCGCAGCGTTTGGCGGAAGCGGGACTGGTTTCCCGCGGCGCCCGCATCGTGTTGGAAAAGCCCATAGGCCACGACCTTGCAACCGCGCGTGAGATCAACAGCGGCGTCGGCGCGGTGTTCGAGGAACGCAACACCTTCCGGATCGATCACTATCTCGGCAAGGAGACCGTGCAGAACCTGCTGGTTCTTCGCTTCGCGAACATGTTGATCGAGCCCGTGTGGTCGCGCGCGCATATCGATCACGTACAGATCACGGTAGCGGAAGAGTTGGGCGTGGAGGGCCGTGCAGACTACTACGACAAGTCTGGCGCCCTGCGTGACATGGTGCAAAACCACCTCTTGCAGCTCTTGTGCCTTACCGCCCTTGAGCCTCCCAATTCGATGGACGCCGACGCCATCCGCACCGAGAAGCTCAAGGTGCTTTCGGCGTTGCGTCGCATAGGGCCAGGCGATGTCGCGCAGAAAACAGTGCGTGGCCAATATCGGGCCGGCTTGATCGGCGCCAACGCGGTGCCGGCGTATGCGGCGGAGGTGGGCAAGCCCACTGGAACTGAAACTTTCGTGGCGATCAAAGCCGAAGTCGACAATTGGCGGTGGTCGGGCGTGCCGTTCTATCTGCGCACCGGCAAGCGCATGCATGCGCGCAGGTCCGAAATTGTTGTACAGTTCAAGCGTCCTCCCGCCTCGATTTTCGGGGAAGGGGCCGGCGGCCCAAATCGCCTGGTGCTGCGCCTTCAGCCCGACGAAGGCGTGCGCTTGTGGCTCAACATGAAGGAGCCAGGGCCCGGAGGCTTGCGCGTCAGGGCCGCGCCGCTGGACCTGACGTTCGAGGACGCCTTCGGCGTGCGCTACCCGGACGCCTACGAACGGCTATTGATGGATATCGTACGGGGCAACCTGGCTTTGTTCATGCGCCGCGACGAGGTGGAGGCCGCTTGGGGGTGGGCGGATGCCTTGCTTGCAGCCTGGCAAGCTTCACCTGAAGCGCCGCACCCGTATGCTGCGGGCTCGAGTGGACCTACACAGGCCGCGTTGATGCTTGATCGCGATGGTCGCTCCTGGTGGGACAGCGAATGACGCTGAACCCCGCCATCGAGGCCGTCACCGCACGCATCGTTGCCCGTTCGCAGAAGCGCCGTCGTCGTTATCTCGAACTCATCGAGAGCTACGACGCCTCCACGCCAGCGCGCGTGCGCTTGGCGGACGCCAACCAGGCACACACCTCGGCTGGGTGCGCGGTTCAAGACAAGATCGCGCTCCTCGGCGGCAAATGGCCCTCGATCGGCGTCGTTACCGCCTACAACGACATGCTCTCGGCGCATGCGCCCTACGAGCGCTACCCAGAATTCATCCGCAAAGCTGCGCGCGACGCGGGCGCGGTCGCGCAGGTGGCCGGCGGCGAGCCGGCGATGTGCGACGGCGACACCCAGGGCTT
>CAYRHK010000410.1:0-1693 GCA_964423825.1 uncultured Terricaulis sp.
CCTTCTTCAAGGCGCTGCTGTTCTTGGGCGCGGGCTCGGTCATCCACGGTCTGCATCATGAGCAGGACATGCGCTACATGGGCGGCGTCAGAAAACCGATGACGCTCACTTGGGCGATGATGACCATCGGAACTCTGGCGCTCATCGGCGCGGGCATTCCTGGGATCGGTGGTTTCGCCGGCTTCTATTCCAAGGACGCGATCATTGAAGCCGCGTATGGTTCGCACGGTATCGGCGCGCAATTCGCCTTCTGGTGCGGCGTGTCGGCGGCGTTCCTGACCAGCTTCTATTCGTGGCGGCTCGCCTTCATGACCTTCGAAGGCAAGTTCCGCCCGAACCCCCAGGCGCATCACGACGATCACGGGCACGATGATCATCATGCGCCAGCGGACGGCTCGGCGCCGGCCCATGAATCGCCCTGGGTGATGCTGGTTCCGCTGTTCGTGCTGGCGGCGGGCGCTGTTTTGGCAGGCGCGATCTTCGCCCCGTATTTCCTGGGCGAGCATGCGGAGGGCTTCTGGCGTCATGTCGTGCCGCTCTCGCATGAGGGCCATCACGACTTCCCGACGTGGGTGATCTGGGCGCCGGTGGCGGTGACGCTCGCCGGCTTCCTGCTGGCGGTGATCTTCTATCTCTGGCAGCCAGGCGCGGCGCGGGCCATGGGCAAGGGCCCTGTGCATGCCTTCCTCTACAACAAGTGGTACTTCGACGAGTTGTACGATCTGGTGTTCGTGAAAGGCGCGCGCGCGTTGGGCGATCTTTTCTGGAAGATCGGCGACCGCCGCTTAATCGATGGCCTGGGGCCGGACGGCGTGGCGGCGACCTCGCGGTTCGTTTCGCGTCACTTGCGCCGAGTGCAGACCGGCATGGTCTATCACTATAGCTTCATCATGTTGATCGCTGCGGTCGCCTTCGGCGCCTACGCGCTTTATGCTGGCGGGTGGCGCTTGCCATGAGCGAACTGATGGCCGGCTGGCCGCTCCTCACCTTCACGACCTTCCTGCCGACAGCGGGCGCGCTGCTGATCTTGTTGTCGCGGGCGTCGCTGAAGGGCGAAAGCCCCGGGTATGACAACGGCGTCAAGGTGCTGACGCTGTTCACCACAGTCGTCACGCTGGTCGTGTCATTGCTTGCCTTCGGCATGTTCCAGGACAATGGCGGCGTCCTGCAGGAAGCCCCGACGCCATGGGCGTTCGGCGCCTCCTACATCATGGGCGTCGACGGCCTCGCCATGGCGCTGGTGCTGCTGACCACCGCTTTGATGCCGATCTGCATCCTGGCGAGCTGGGGAATAGAGAAGCAGGTCTCCAGCTACATGGTGCTGTTCCTGCTGTTGGAGACGCTGATGATCGGCGTCTTCTGCGCGCAGGACCTCATTCTCTTTTATATCTTCTTCGAGGGCGGCCTCATCCCGATGTTCATTCTCATCGGCGTTTGGGGCGGCGAGCGGCGCGTCTACGCGGCGTTCAAGTTCTTCCTCTACACATTGCTCGGCTCGCTGTTGATGCTGGTGGCGATCGTCGCCATGATCACGATGGCCGAAACTAGCAACATCCCTGAGCTGACGGCGTTCGCGCAGCAAGGCGGCTTTGCGCCCGACGTCCAAATTTGGCTGTGGCTCGCCTTCTTCGCGTCGTTCGCGGTGAAAATGCCGATGTGGCCGGTGCATACCTGGTTGCCGGACGCGCACGTC
>CAYRHK010000411.1:0-1692 GCA_964423825.1 uncultured Terricaulis sp.
AAGATCGTGCGCGGCGAGATCCGCTGGTGCCAGGGCTATTCCGAACCGGGCGCGGGCAGCGATCTCGCGGGCCTGCAAACCAAGTGCGAGGACAAGGGCGATCACTGGCTGATCAACGGTCAGAAGGTTTGGACCTCCTATGCCAACCACGCCGATTGGTGTTTCTGCCTGGTGCGCACCGATACGAGCGTGAAGCACGAGGGCATTTCGTTCGTGCTGATCGATATGACTTCGCCCGGGGTTGAGACCCGGCCGATCAAGCTCATCTCGGGTTCCTCGCCGTTCTGCGAAACCTTCTTCACGGATGTGAATATCCCCAAGGGCAACATGGTGGGCCGTTTGAACGGCGGCTGGGAGATCGCCAAGCGCTTGCTGCAATACGAGCGCACCAACATTTCCGGTTTCGGCTCCGGCGCCCGGCTCGACGTGGTCGACATCGCCAAGCAGAACGTTGGCCTGGGGGACGGCGTGCTGGCGGATCGCGATCTCAGGGCGCGGATCGCGCAGCACAAGATGTGTGAGCGTGCTTACGCGCTCACCACCCAGCGTGCGCAGGAAGAGGCGAAAGCCGGCGGCGGCGTTTCTCACATGGCCTCGATGTTCAAGGTCGCGGGTGCGACGCTCAATCAGGAGCGCTGCGAGCTGATGGTGGAAGCCGCCGGCAACCGCGCCTTCGGCTGGACCGGCGAGGGGTACACGCCCGAGGAGCTGGGCGTCACCCGCGGCTGGTTGCGATCGAAGGGCAATTCGATTGAAGGCGGCACCACGGAAGTAAACCTCAACGTTGTCGCCAAGCGCGTACTTGGACTGCGAGACACGCAATGACCTTCACGCTCACTGAAGAACAAAGTCTGTTGAAGGACGCCGCACGCAACTTCTGCAGCGAGCAGGCGCCGGTCGCGCGCTTCCGCAAAATGCGCGACGAGAAGAGGAACGGGCGCGATCCCGAACTCTGGCGCGAGATGGCGCAGATGGGCTGGGCCGGCATTCTTGTGCCGGAGGCGCATGGCGGTTCAGGCCTGGGCTATGTCGGTTTGGGCGTCGTGCTTGAAGAAACGGGGCGCACGCTTGCGGCGTCGCCGCTGCTCTCCACCGCGATGATCGGCGCTTCGGCGCTGATGTTGGGCGGCAGCGACAAGCAAAAGGCCGAATGGTTGCCGAAGATCGCGGCGGGGGATGGCATCATCGCGTTCGCCGTCGATGAGGGCGCACACCACGCGCCAGGCAAGAGCAAACTGACAGTAAGCGGCGGCAAGATCAGCGGAACGAAGACATACGTCGCTGACGGCCACATCGCCGATCTTCTGATCGTCGCGAGCGCCGATAGTCTGTACTTGGTGAGAGCCGATGCGTCGGGCGTCACGCGCCGAGAACTGATCACCATGGATAGCCGTGGCGCCGCTGACATCAGCTTCGGCAATGTCGAAGCAGAAGCGTTGAGTGGCGGCGCTGGCCTGAAAGAACAAGTACTGGATCGCGCCCGCATCGGGCTTGCGGCGGAGATGTTGGGCCAAGCGCAGGAGGCGTTCGAGATCACCGGCGAGTACCTCAAGACCCGTAAGCAGTTCGGCCAGGTGATCGGCGGCTTCCAGGCGCTGCAGCATCGCGCCGCTAAGATGTTCACCGAACTCGAACTGACGCGCTCATGCGTGTACGCCGCCCTCGATGCGCTCGATCGCGGCGCAGATGACA
>CAYRHK010000412.1:0-1652 GCA_964423825.1 uncultured Terricaulis sp.
ACCATCGCGTCGGCGCCGCCGACTTGGCGCACGACCACACGCTTTTCGAGCTTGCCGACGCCCAGGCTCGCCGATTGCGGCTGGTTGATGATTATCGGCGCCGCCAGCAGCGAGCCCGACACGCCGTGATTGGAGATCGTGAACGTCCCGCCCTGCACGTCGGCGGGCTTGAGCTGGTTTTTGCGCGCGCGCTCGGTCAGGTCATTGAGCGTCTCAGCTGTTTCCATCAGCGACAGCGCCTGCGCGCGCCTGATCACCGGCACGATCAGGCCCTTATCGCCGAGCGCCACGCCCATGCCGATGTTCACATCTTCGAACACTTCAAGGGAGTCGTCATGCCAGCGCGCGTTGACGTTCGGCGAGACCTTCATCGCTTCCGCCGCTGCGCGCACGATGTAGGCGGAATAGGTGAGCGGCGTGCTGGCCTTGGCGTAGGCGTCCTTGTAGCGCGCGCGATGCGCCATGATCGCGCTGAAGTCCGCCTCGAACACCGCGGTTACGTGCGGCGCGATCGCTACCGAGCGCGCCAGGTGCGCGGCGATGGATTTGCGCATGGCGTCGTGGGGAACCTGCTTTCCTGCCGTAGCCCCCTTCGTCTCGCGGCTTCGCCGCTCGCCACTTCCCCCGCTCGCGGGGGAAGAAAGGAACACCTCCAAGTCCTTGTGCGTCACCCGTCCGTCGCGACCGGTGCCGGAAATCTTGCCGAGGTCGAGTTTGTGTTCGGCGACGAGCCGCTTCACGAGTGGGGAGAGGCGCATTTCCCTCCCTTCGTCATTCGGCGGCGCTGCAGCAGCGGCGAACCCGGGACCCAGGGTCAGACGCGGTGCGCTGTGGTCCCCTGGGTCCCGGATCGCGCTTGGCGCGTCCGGGATGACGGAGGCGGCTAGTACGCCCAGCACCGCGCCCGGCGCGGCTTCTTCGCCCTCGCTTAGCGTGATCGATGCGAGCACGCCATCGCACGGCGCCGGCACTTCGACCGCAACTTTGTCTGTCTCCAGTTCAACGATCGGTTCGTCCTGCTTCACCGCGTCGCCAATTTGCTTGAGCCACACGCGCACCACCGACTTCGAGCCTTCCTGCTCCATCGGCATCAGGATGTTGGTCGTTTCGCTCATCAGAAGGCCACTAGCGCTGCGATCTTCGCCGCGATCTTCGCGACCGAGGGCAGCGCCCACTCCATCAACTCAGGGTGATGTGGCGAGGGGATGTCCGGCATGGCCATGCGCGCCACTGGTGCGTCGAGATCGAGGAAAGCTTCGTCCGCGACGACAGCGGCGATCTCGGCGCCGAAGCCGCCCGTGATGAGATCTTCGTGCACGATGAGGCAGCGGTGCGTGCGCCTGACCGAAGCGAGCACCATCGCCCGATCCCAGGGCATGAGCGTGCGTAGGTCGATGATGTCGCAGCTGGCGCCGCTTTGCGTGGCCGCGGTCTCGCAGCGCTCGACCATCGCGCCCCACGTCACCAGCGTGATGTCGTCGCCTTGGCGCACGCGTTTGGCGACACCGAAGGGCAAGGCAAAATCATCGCCCGGGTAGGGCCGGCGCGCGCTCGCCGCATCAAGCATGTTACGGTGTTCGAGGAACATCACCGGGTCATTGCCGCGCAGCGCCGTGCGCAGCAAGCCGACGGCGTCCTCCGCGTTCGATGGG
>CAYRHK010000413.1:0-1643 GCA_964423825.1 uncultured Terricaulis sp.
GCCGCTTCTAGACCTGGGCGCCCGGCCGCTATCGCGCCGGCTTTGGCGGCGGCGGCGAACAGTGCGGCGGTTTTGGCGGCGACGATCTGCATGTAGCGTTCGCGCGTGGTCTCAGCGTCGTTGGCTGCGGCCAGTTGCATCACTTCGCCTTCGGCGATGATGCTTGCCGCACGCGCCAGAATGTCGAGCACTTGG
This sequence comes from uncultured Terricaulis sp., assembly GCA_964423825.1. GTDB lineage: Bacteria > Pseudomonadota > Alphaproteobacteria > Caulobacterales > Aquidulcibacteraceae > Vitreimonas. The sequence continues at coordinate 196 of CAYRHK010000413.1, forward strand.
ATATCGCCGGTCTCGACCATCAGGTTGAAAGACCGTGCGAAAAGGAAATCCCCCACGAGTACACTGGCGGAATTCCCCCAAACTAAATTGGCAGTTTGTTTGCCGCGCCGCATCGAAGACACGTCGACGACGTCGTCATGCAGCAATGTGGCGGAATGGATGAATTCGACCGCTGCCGCGAGCTTGCGCGGCCCATCGCCACCGCCGCCCAAGAGTCGCGCCGAGGCCAAAGTGATCAGCGGGCGGATTCGCTTGCCGCCGGCGTCGATCAGGTGCGCGGCCAAGTTGGGGATAACGCCGACAGGGCTCGCCATGTGGTGATGGATGAGCGCGTCGACCGCAGCGAGGTCCTCGGCCAGGAGCGCGGCCAAGCGCTCCACCGCATTCGGCGCGCCTACGGCATGCTTGGCTGGTCCAGCAGCCGGTCCCACTTTGGCTCTCTCCACTTGCGGTCTTGTTTTGAGGGAACGATGCTGGCGCGGGCGGCGCCGGTCAAGCGCGGTGCGTCGTCGCGCAAGCAACCCCGGATGCGCTATGGACCGGCTCGACATTACCGAAGACGCGATTTTTGGCGGTCGTGTTCGCGTGCGCCAGCCCGCGCGCGGCTATAGGGTAAACGCCGATACGCTGCTCTTGGCCGCCGCGGCGATGGATATCGCCGACGGGACCCGCGTGGTTGAGCCGTGTTGCGGCGTTGGCGCGGCGCTCCTGGCGGTGGCGGCGGGCGCCGAAGGCGAGTTCGTCGGCATCGAGCGCGATCCCGCTTATGCAGCTTTGGCGCGCGATAATGTCGCGCTCAACGGGCAAACGCGGCGCGTGTCCATTGTCGAAGCCGACGCTTTGGATGCCAGTATCAACCTTGGCACGTTCGACGCGGTGCTCCTCAACCCGCCCTATGACGCGCCCGGCGAGAGCCGTGCGCCAGCGCCGGCCAAGCGCGCCGCGTTCGTCGCGGAGCGAGCACTCGCCGATTGGATCAAGGTGTGGAGCAACCGAATGCGCGCGGGCGCGAGTTTCACGCTGATCCACCGCGCGCAAAAACTCGGTGAAATCTTGCGGGCGCTTGAGGGCCGGCTCGGGGGCGCTCAGGTGTTCCCGATTTTCCCCTCGGCTGCCGCGGGCGCCAGTCGGGTCATCGTCCGAGCGCAAAAGGGGTCGCGCGCATCGCTGGCGTTGTTGCGGGGGCTTGTCCTGCACCCAGAGGACCCGCTCGCAGCCAAATACACTCCGGAGGCCGACGCGATCCTTCGGGGAGTCGAAAGGATCCGTTTCGGCTGATTGACTCCGCCAGGCTGGCGCACCAGTTTCCCGGCCAACGGGACGGGCCGACTGCTGAGTCGCTCCTGACCCGGTCAGACAAGCGAACCCCGTGGGAGAGCGCGGCCCAATAAAAGCCGCCCCCGAAGGAGCAACCGCCCCGGAAACTCTCAGGGAACCGGACCGCGGGG
>CAYRHK010000414.1:0-1637 GCA_964423825.1 uncultured Terricaulis sp.
CATCGAAACCGTCGTTGAGAGCGAAAGCGGTTTCCTAGTCGATGCCGGCGCACCCGCGCCCCTCGCGGATGCATTGGAGCTGGTGCTCGATCTTGGCGCTGAAGCCCGCGCCGCTATGGGCGCCAAGGGACGCTCGCGTGTGGCGTCGCTCTATTCAACGTCCGCGCTGCAGGAGGCGACATTAGCAGTTTATCACCGTGTTTTACTGAGAAATTAAGCTCCGATTAAGCGCGAGTCGGCCCACGCTCCCTGTGATGTGGAGTGAAGCATGAGTTGGCGCAAAAATTCTGCCAAAGCCGAGGCAAAGAGCGGCAAGCGAAGCGCGGCGCAAAGGGTCCTGGTGATCCAGCTTGGCGCACCGGCTGCGTTCGTGAAGTCGCTTGGCGCGGCGGCGGCTATTCGCGCGCATCACTTGGGCGCGCCGATCACGCTGCTCACGACTGATGCCGTGCGCGGTCTTGCAGAGCCATGTCCTTACTTCGATGTTGTCGAAGTCGATGGCCGGCCGACGGAGCCCGGGGCGGTCGCGAGTTTGATTGCCCGCATTCGTGCGGCAAAGTACGAGGTGGTTTACGACCTTGAAGGCTCGGCGAGAACGGGTCGGTATTTTCAAGGGTTGCGGCCATGGCCGCCGCACTGGTCGGGCCCGGCCTCCGGTGCGCGCTTTGCGAGCCCGCTGGAGGACGTCAGCGCGCTTCACGCCTACGACCGTTACGCACGTCAGCTCGCCATCGCCGGGGTTGCCTACCCCGACCCGCTCCATGCGGATTTGAGTTGGCTCCGGCGCGTGTTGCGCGATCCCCCGCGCCTTCAGCCTGATTTTTATGGCGTGCGCTCAGCCTATGTGCTGCTGGCGCCGCGCGGGGATGAAGCTGGATGGTCGGCGCAGAAATATGGTCAGCTCGGGCGCAACCTCGTGCGCCAGGGGCTGACGCCGGTGCTCATTGGCGCTGCGGGCGCGCGCACGGTCGGTTCGGAAGCTGTGAAGACCGAGCCGCTCGCCAAGAATTTGGTGGCGCGGCTCGACCTCATTCAGACGATTGCACTGGCCGAGCGCGCCACATTTGTGGTGGGCGACGACCTCGAACTCATAGACGTCGCAGCGGCGGCTGGGGCGCGGTGCCTGGTGTTCCTGCCGGAAGGCGCTGATCTCGAACGGTTGTTGCCGCGCGGTCCGGGCGGGGCGGCGGCGTTCACGGCTTCACCCGTCTCAGCGTTGCCGGTAGAGCAGATCGAGCGGCAATTGCGCAATTACGGGGTGTTCCAGCGCGCCCAGACCGCTTGATGCTGGCGACCAAGCAAGCGATATAGGTTTGCGTTTCATGAGTCCGGCGCGCCGGGCCTTGCGAACGCTTTTGTTTCAACGACCACAGGAGAATGCCCGATAGCTAGACGTCCGTATGCCGCGCCGCCCCCCTCGAAGGATGGCCCGCGGGTGAATGAGGAAATCCGCGGCGTGCCACGCGTGCTCCTCATCGATGCAGAAGGAGAAAAGCAGGGGGAAATGCCGATTTCGGCCGCGCTCGAAGCCGCGCGAGAGGCCGGCCTCGATCTGGTCGAGGTGGCTCCCAACTCAGTTCCGCCCGTCTGCAAAATTCTCGACTACGGCAAGTTCCGGTTCGAGGAGCAGAAAAAGA
>CAYRHK010000415.1:0-1634 GCA_964423825.1 uncultured Terricaulis sp.
GATTGGCCCACTCCAGCTTCAGAGCGCCGTTTACGCGCCACGCCATGAACGGCGCCTCATTCCACATTTCGAGGAACGCCGCAGGGTCGCGCGCGATCACCTCATGGCCAACGCCAATGCGGCCGCCGGCGGCGCCATCTTCCACGCCGCGTACGCTGGCGTCCAATATCCAAACGACAGCGCGCGCCCCGGCGGTGCGCCCATCGAGTTCGATGAACACGCCGTCCGGCGTTGAAATGCGAATGGAGAACGCAGCGCCCTCGCGCCGTAAACGCGCAAGCGCAGGCGTTAGTCGCGTCGCTGCACCCCTGGCATCGATCGCGTCGAATGTCGCAAGGCCTTGCAGAATGCGCGCCGCCGGCTCTTCGCCGGGCGCGTCGGAAAAGCGCAGCAAGCTCGCAAGCGCAACCGGACTGCCGAAAATCCGCGGCGCACCCCAGTCGCTTTCGCCAACGCGCGTCTCGTCCCAGATCAGCACCAAACCGGGGAAGGCCGCAAATACAGCGTCTGCCGCCGCCAGCTTGTCTTCAAGATCGCGCGCACGACGCTTCCACGCCTCGACGCCGCCTCGGGCGCCATCTGTTACGCGCAGCGCCCAAAGCAGCGAAGCCACCGCGATCGCCGCGGAGCCAGCCGCAACCAGCAGGCTTGCGAATCCGCCGTCCAAAACCGACCCCAATTCAATCCTGTGGCGAACCGAATCGCCCTAACCCCAGGAGCATCCTCACGCACGTCGAGCACGATGAAAACCGCACCAGCCCGCGCAACGGCGTTAACAACGCCTCAGAGAGATGAAAGCGTCGTTAAGTTAATAAACATCAATGGGTTAACGGAGGTTACCGGCGCGCACGCTTATCGCCGGAGCGACCAACACAATGGAGCCCGGCGACAACTGAGGCCAGCACCGCCCCGCCGGCCCCGAGCAGTGCCCACCCAGCATCGACGCCGAGGCTGCGGAGCGCGGCGCTAAGGCCGGTGTGCGCCACAACGACAAGCAGGAACAAGCCGAGATAAACGACGCTGCGAAGTGCAGCCGCCGAAATCGCGCGCGTCGTGCGCACCAACATGAGCGAATCCCCCAACGCGTCGTCTGTGCCTCCTTCGCGTCATACGCGCAACTCCAGCGAACCATTCAAGTGTCGGCTCTTGCGCGCAATCAACAACTCTGTTGCCTTGCCAAGTAAACTTTGCCTGCGGAGCAATCCATGCGCCAACTTATCCTTGCGCTCGCTACAATATGCCTGAGCGCTTGCGCCCAAAACGGCGCGCCGGCCCGAGCCGCTGGTGACAATCCCGCGCTCGTCACCGAGGGCCGCCGCCTCGCCGAGATCCATTGCGCGCGTTGCCACGCCATCGGCCTGGACGGCGAGAGTCGTCATCCCATGGCGCCGCCATTTCGCACCTTGTCGCGCAACTATCCGGTTGGCGCCCTCGAAGAAGCCTTCGCAGAAGGAGTCCTGGTCGGCCACCCCGATATGCCCGAGTTCCAATTCGAACCGGAGCAGGTCGACGCCGTGGTATCGTATCTCCAAAGTGTGCAAGAACGCCGCGGCGGCTGATCGCGCGCACTGCCTTGAGCGCGCCGCACCCTTCCGAACCGGCGAGAGGTGCGCGACTTCGCGACTCCGATCGGC
>CAYRHK010000416.1:0-1631 GCA_964423825.1 uncultured Terricaulis sp.
GACCAGATGAGCGTGTCGATGACCATGAACGGCGCGGTGTTGCCGATCATGGCGCTCTATATCGTCGCCGGCGAAGAACAAGGCGTGGCGCACGCCAAGCTCTCGGGCACGATCCAGAACGACATCCTCAAAGAATTTATGGTGCGCAACACCTTCATCTATCCGCCCAAGCCGTCGATGCGGATCGTGTCCGACATCTTCGCCTACACCGCACGTGAAATGCCGAAGTTCAATTCAATTTCGATCAGCGGCTATCACATGCAAGAAGCCGGCGCGACAGCCGATCTTGAACTCGCCTACACGCTGGCGGACGGCGTCGAGTACGTGCGCGCGGGCGTTGCGGCGGGGCTTGACATCGACGCGTTCGCGCCGCGCCTCTCCTTTTTTTGGGCGATCGGGATGAACCCGTTCATGGAAATCGCCAAGCTGCGCGCCGCGCGGCTGTTGTGGACCAAGCTCATGCGCCAGTTCAACCCGAAGGACGACAAATCGCTAGCGCTGCGCACGCACTGCCAAACCTCAGGCTGGTCGCTGACCGCGCAGGACGTGTACAATAACGCCGTGCGCACCTGCGTGGAAGCGATGGCAGCGGCCTATGGCGGCACGCAATCGCTGCACACAAACTCGTTGGACGAAGCCTTGGCGTTGCCGACTGATTTCTCGGCTCGCATTGCCCGCAACACGCAAATCCTGTTGCAGACCGAAGCCGGGGTAACCCGCCCCGCCGACCCGTGGGGGGGCTCGTACTATGTGGAGCGCCTCACCGCCAATCTCGCGGCGAAGGCGTGGGCGCACATCGAGGAAGTTGAAAAACTCGGCGGCATGTCTGAGGCCATCGACCAGGGGCTGCCGAAGGCGCGCATCGAGGAGGCCGCCGCGCGCACGCAAGCGCGCATCGACACTGGCGCGCAAACCATCGTCGGCGTGAACAAGTTCAAGCTGGACGAACAAGAAGACATTCCTGTGTTGAAGGTCGACAACGCCAAGGTGCGCGCGATGCAGCTGGAGAAACTGGCGCGGCTCAAGGCCGAGCGTGATCAACGCGAAGCGGACGCGGCGATGAGGGCATTGGAGAACGGCGCGAGCGGCAATGGCAACCTCCTCGAACTCGCTGTCAACGCGGCGCGCGCCAAGGCCACCGTCGGTGAAATGTCGGATGCGTTGGAAAGAGCGTTTAAGCGCCACCAGCCGCCGATAAGGCTTGTGACGGGCGTATTCGCGAAGGAAGCAGGCAGCAATGTAGCGGTCGAGCGCGCGCGCCAGAGCGTACATGCGTTCGAAGAAAGCGAAGGCAAAAGGCCGAAAATCCTGGTCGCCAAGATGGGGCAGGATGGTCACGACCGCGGGCAGAAGGTGGTGGCGAGCGCATTCTCCGATCTGGGCTTCGAGGTCGAGATCGGGCCCTTGTTCGCGACGCCCGAGGAAGTCGCGGAACACGCCATCGCCAAGGACGTTCATATCGTCGGGGTCTCATCGCTGGCGGCGGGGCACTTGACCCTGACGCCGGCCTTGCGCGCGGCGCTGGAGGCGCGCGGACGCGGCGATATCATGATCGTCGTCGGCGGCGTCATCCCGCCGGAAGATGTACAAACCTTGAAGGACATGGGCGCCGCGGCGGTGTACCCCCCCGG
>CAYRHK010000417.1:0-1630 GCA_964423825.1 uncultured Terricaulis sp.
TTGAGATGACGCCCTATGATCTGACCAAGGGACGCATCACGTACAGGTTCAAATGACGACAAGCTCTCTTGATCGCGCCGTCGTCGTCACCGGCGCTTCCACGGGCATCGGCCGTGCCGCCGTCGCCAAGGCCGTGCGCGAAGGCGCGCATGTATTTGCAAGCGTGCGCAAGCAAGCCGACGCCGACAGCCTACGCGGGGAATTCGGGGAGGCCGTGACGCCGCTCCTGTTCGATGTCGCGGACGAAGCGGCCGTGCGTGCTAGCGCCGCTCAGGTCGCCGCCGCGCTCGGCAAGCGCCGTCTCATGGGCCTGGTCAACAACGCGGGCATCGCGGTGCCAGGTCCGCTCCTGCACCTCGACACCGATGAGTTGCGCCGTCAATTTGAGATCAATCTCTTCGGCGTTCACAACGTGACACGCGCCTTCGCTGATCTGCTTGGCGCCGATCCAGAGCGAACCGGCAAACCCGGTCGCATCGTGATGATTTCCTCGGTTGGCGGCCAAAACGGCTCGCCATTCGTGGGGCCGTACTCGGCATCCAAGTTCGCGCTCGAAGGCTACTCGCAATCGCTGCGCCGCGAGCTCTTGCTGCATGGCATCGATGTGATTGTGATCGGCCCAGGCGCCATCGCCACGCCGATCTGGGACAAGGCCGAACAGAATGAACTGAAACGGTTCTCCAATACGCCTTATGCCGGCGCGATTGAGCGCGTGTCGGACTATATGCTCACCCAAGGGCGAAAAGGCCTTCCGCCAGGCGATGTCGGCGATTTGATTTGGCGCTGCCTCACCGACGCCAAGCCCAAAGTCCGCTACGCCATCCTGCGCCGCCCGTTTATGGATCGCACGCTGCCGAAACTGCTGCCGCCGCGGATGGTGGACCGCATCTTCGCCAAGCGCCTGGGCTTTCCGGAACGGCGATGACGCGCTTGGTGCTGGCGAGCGCGAGCCCGCGCCGGCTGGCTTTGCTGGCGCAGATCGGCGTGACGCCCGATGAAGTCGTCAGCGCCGACGTCGACGAAACCCCGCGCCCGAAGGAGACGCCGCGGGCGCTCGCCTTGCGGCTCGCGACAGCCAAAGCCCAAGCTGTTAATGCCATGGACGCGCGTGTGCTTGCCGCCGACACCGTCGTTGCTGTGGGCCGGCGGATATTGCCGAAAGCGGAGACGGAAGCCGAGGCGCGGGCGTGCTTGAGCTTGCTTTCCGGCCGAACGCACCGCGTATTCACGGGCGTTGCCCTGCGCGGGATTGGCGGCGCTCTGCGCTCGCGGGTGGTAGAGACGCGCATCGCCTTCATGCGACTCAGCGGGCCAGACATCGATCGCTACATCGACAGCGACGAGTGGCGCGGCAAAGCCGGCGGTTATGCCGTGCAGGGACGAGCGGCGCGTTTTGTGACGAACATGGTCGGCTCATACACCAACGTTGTCGGCCTGCCGCTCAACGAGACGGCCAACCTACTTGAGGGTGAGCCATGAGCGAGCGCCTGGAACGTTGGGTCGATGCGAGCGTCGGCGAAACCCGCGAAGCGCTGGTGCGCGACGGACGTGCAATCGCGCTGCGCTTCGCACGCGCCAGCGATGACGGCGCGCGCGCACGTTGGGGCGAGGTCTATTGCGCGCGGGTTGG
>CAYRHK010000418.1:0-1629 GCA_964423825.1 uncultured Terricaulis sp.
CGATCGGGATAATGAGTGTCACGCCGATCACTAGCGACAGCACCACGATGGCCCAGAAGTGCCACTCCACCGTTCCCCGCGACTGCACCATCATCACGATGATTGCGACGATGGCCGCGGCGATGATGATGTTGAGGAGATGCCGGGCCGGCAGAAGGATCGGCGCGCCGGACATGTTGCCGTTGAGCTTGGCGAACGCGATCACCGAACCGGTGAACGTCACCGCGCCGATGGCGCAACCAAGCGCGAGCTCGACCAGCGACTGCATGTGGATCGGTTGCCGCACCAAATAAGCGCCGACATCCGCGTGCTCAGCGATGCCAAAGCTCTCGGGCGCGTAGAACGCCGCCGCCGCCACTGCGACCGCCGCCAGGCCGACCAGCGAGTGAAACGCCGCCACCAGTTGCGGCATCGACGTCATCTGGATGGAGCGCGCGATGTAGGCGCCGACGCCCCCGCCGATGACCACCGCCGCCGCGATGATCGCCAGCGTGTTCATGTCGAGATGGCCCCACGCCAGCGCCAGCGTGGTGGCGATGGCTATGCCCATGCCCAGCATGCCGAAGGTGTTGCCCTGGCGACTGGTCTCGGGGCTCGACAACCCGCGGAGCGCCAGAATGAACAGCACCCCCGAGACAAGGTACAATAGTGCGGCGATATCTGCGGTCATTCTCAGCCCTCAAATCCAACTTTGCTCTTCAGCGCTTCGGCGCCTGTGGTCAAGTTCAGCGCCGCGTGCGCCGCCAGCGCGACCAGCCAAACAGGAAGTTCGCGGCCGGCGCCGCGAAAAAGACGACGGCCGCGATCCAGGTTTCCCAGCCCTCATGCGTCGCGCCGAGGAACGCCAGGACGTTTCCGATCAGCGGCACGAACGCGAGAATGAAGCCCACCACCGAAGACGGCCAGGCGCCCCACTCGGTCGAAACCTGGATCCACTCGCTGACATAGTAGATTTGCAGAATGCAGAGGCCGAGCCAGATCACCCCGATCAGACAGCCCATGCCGGCGCAGCCGGTGAGGTGAGCCTGGAAGCGCGCCATCTCCTCGCGCGCGCGCATGCGATCGAAGGTGGTGGCGCCGACATTGGGTTGGCCCGCGAGTTCGCGCAGCGCGCGGCGCGCGCTTTCCCTCAGCGCATCATCGTTGACGGCGCCCTCTTCCCCGATGTCGGTGACCGCGGCTTCAAAGGCCTCCACCGCTGGCTGCAGATCACGGATGGGGCGCGGGACGATGCCCTTGATGGCGCGCCAGCCCTCGATGAAGCGGCGCATGAACGCCTCGGCGGACAGGCGTCCGTCGAGATAGGCCTCGATCAGCGCGCGCCAATCGGCGGTGGTCACGTCACTTCTTCTCTTTCTTCTTATACATCGCCAGCATGCGTTGCGTGACGAGGAAGCCGCCAAAGATGTTCACCGCAGCGAGCGCAACGGCGATGCCGCCCGCGCCTTTGGCGACCCAGCCGCCGTCCGTGGCGGCGTTGGCGGCCGCGGCGATCAGCGCCCCGACGATGATCACCGATGAAATAGCGTTGGTGACCGCCATCAGCGGCGTGTGCAGCGCCGGCGTCACCGACCAGACCACGTAGTAGCCAACGAAGATCGCCAGCACGAAGATGGCGAAATAAAATAC
>CAYRHK010000419.1:0-1601 GCA_964423825.1 uncultured Terricaulis sp.
CTTTTTCGTGGCCGGCGCAGGCGCATCTTTCGCGGCGGTGTTCGTTTTCATGGGGCTCTACGCCGTCGAGGGCGGTTTCAGCGCCGGTCAATATGCGGCATCCGAGCCGCTGCGCATGATCAATCCGCGCTTCATTGGCCGCACCCAAGGGGGGGAGCCCTACCAGCTATCCGCTGAAATCGCCGAACGCTCGCCTGGGGAAAACCAGCCGATCGAGCTGGTTTCTCCTGTGTACCGGACGGAGGCGGGCACGATCATGCTGGCGCCGCGCGGGATTTATGACGAGCAGGCCAAGAGGGTGGTCTTCGATGGGGAGGTGCTGTTCGCCGACGCGGGCGGCAACCGCTTTACGACGCCCAACATGGTCGTCGACCTCGAACAGGGCACCCTTTCCGGCGCCGGCGGGGTCACCGGCGCCGGCCCCCTTGGCGTGTTGCAGGCCGGGGCCTATGAATTGCGGGACAGTGATCGGGCGCTGGTGCTGCGCGGTGGGGTCCGTGGGCGCATTCCCGATCGTGAGGGCGAGCAGCCCAACGGAGAGCCGACGCCATGAAGGCCAAAGCCTTTTCAATCGCCGCGGGAGTTGTGGCTCTTAGCGCCATGGGCATTTCCGAGGCCAGCGCCCAACTTTCGGAGGGGGGCGGGCCGGTGTCGTACTCGGCCGACAATCTCGAGTATTTCGATGGCGACCGGCGGCTCGTTCTGACCGGCGACGTCGACATTGTACAGAACGACGCGCGCCTGCGGGCGGATCGCATCACGCTCTACTTCAGCCAATCGAGCGGCGGCGGCGATGGAGGGGGCCAAGGATTGGGCTCGGGCGACATCCAGCGCATGATCGCCGAGGGCGAGGTGTATTACGTGCGTCCAGCGCAATCTGCCCGAGGCGACCGCGCCGTGTACGAAGTGGCGGAAGACGCGGTGACCTTTAGCGGCAATGTCGTTGTCGCCTCGGAAGAAAACGTCATTCGCGGACAGACCTTAGTCCTACAAATTGGGTCGCGCCGCACCACGATACGCCCTGAAACCGGCCAGCGCGTGCGCGGCGTGTTCGTGCCGCGCAATAGGCGCCCGTGAGTCCTAAGTTTCACGCCCCAACATAGCGACGGCAGACCAAGCATGACCCTACAGGGCGGAGTACGCCGTTCGACGGAAACCAGCCAGTCGCTTGGCGGGCTCTCGGCGATATCGATCGGCAAGTCTTATCGCGGCCGTCGCGTCGTGCGCGATGTGTCGCTCAATGTGACGCGCGGCGAGGTGGTCGGCCTGCTCGGGCCTAACGGCGCGGGGAAGACCACCTGCTTTTACATGATCACGGGCTTGGTCCGCGTCGACCACGGCCAGATTTTGCTCGACGGCCAGGACGTGACCACATTGCCGATGTACCAGCGCGCGCGGCTTGGGGTGGGCTACCTGCCGCAGGAGCCGTCGATCTTCCGCGGCCTCACGGTGGAAGAAAACGTCATGGCCATCGTGGAGTTGACCGAAGGCAGCCGCTCGAAGCGGCGTGAATTGGTTGACGGTCTGTTACAAGAATTGCGGGTCGATCACCTGAAGAACTCGCCGGCCGCGGCGCTTTCCGGCGGCGAGCGGCGGCGGGT
>CAYRHK010000420.1:0-1574 GCA_964423825.1 uncultured Terricaulis sp.
GCTCTTCACCTGGTGGAGCTATCGCAGCCCCGATTGGACCAAGAACAATCGCGGTCGCCGCCTCGATCACATCTGGGCCAGCGCCGATCTCGCGCCGCACTCGCAGGCCGACGCCTTCCAAATCCATGTGCCGTGCCGGTCCTGGGAGCGGCCAAGCGACCATGTGCCGATCGTCGCCGGTCTCAGACTATAGGTGCGCCGTCGCGCCCCGGATTGCTCGCCCGGCGTCTGTGACTAGAGTGCTGCCCAGTCATATCAACGAGGGAAACCACGATGCAGCTGTCACGGCGAACACTCCTTGGCGCGGGCGCGGCAAGCGCAGCGTTCATGACGACGGGCGGAGCGAGCGCGGAAATTGGCGCTAGCGACCAACTGAACGCCATCCTCGACCGCACGGTCACTGAGCTCCTTCGGATCTCTCCGGAACGCTGCACCTCGCTCGGCATCAGCGAAGAGCGCGCTGGCGGCCGCTACATCGACCGTCTGGGCGACAACTCCAAGCAGGGCGCGCGCGCCTACCGCGACATTCAGCAGCGCGCGCTCGCCGAACTGCGGGCCCTCGATCGCGCAACGCTGCCCGAACGCGACGTTGTCACACTCGACGTGGTCGCCACATCGTTCGAGAACAGCATCGCCAACGCACGCTTCGAAGTCGGCGGCGGCGCCGGCGCCCCTTATGTTGTAACCCAACTCACCGGCGCCTATCGCAACTTCCCCGACTTCATGGACGCCCAGCATCCGCTACGCTCGCGCGAACACGCTGATGCTTACCTCACGCGCCTCAGCCTTTACTCGCGCGCGCTTGACCAGGAAACAGCGATCATCGCCGAAGACGCAGGCGCCGGCGTCATCGCGCCCGACTTCGCCATCGACAAGGCCATCCAGCAACTCAACGCCTTCGCGACCATGCCGGCAGCGAACACCGTGCTTGTGCAATCGCTTGTGCGCCGCTTGCCGGAAGTAGCGGAGATCAGCGAGGCTGATCGCGGCGCCATGATCGCACACGCCGAAGCCATCGTGCGCGACGATATCTTCCCGGCGTACGCCCGCCAGATCGAAGCCCTGCACGCCGTGCGCCCGCGCGCCGTCCATGACGCTGGTTGTTGGCGCCTGCCAAACGGCGCCGAGATGTACCGAAGCGCCCTCCAGAGCCGCACGACGACAACGCTCTCGCCTGACGAGATCCATAATATGGGCGTCGAGCTCATCCGCGAATTCAACGGCGAGATGAACGCGATCCTGCGCGCGCAGGGCATGACGCGCGGCTCGGTCGCCGTGCGCATCCAAGAACTATCTCGCCGTCCCGACCAGCTTTACCCGAACACCGACGAGGGGCGCACGCAAATCCTCGCGGACTTGAACGCACAGACCCGTGCCATTGAAGCGTTGATGCCACGCGCCTTCAACACGCTCGCCCGCGCCCAACTCGAAATCCGTCGCGTGCCGCCCTACACCGAAGCTGGCGCGCCCGGCGGCTATTACCAGCGCGCCGCGCTCGAGGGCTCGCGCCCCGGCGCCTACTACATCAAGCTGCGCGACCCCGCCGAGTGGCCACGCTGCACGTTGCCCACGCT
>CAYRHK010000421.1:0-1569 GCA_964423825.1 uncultured Terricaulis sp.
GTTCTACCTCTGAACTACGCCCGCGAGGCTCGGCCTCGATAAAGGTCTCGTGCGAAGCTGGCAAGATTGGGAGGCGCCGGGGGCGCTAAGCCTGACCGAGGATGCGCGCCGCGATGATGTCCGCGGCGACGGCGGGGTCGGAGGCGACGGCGTCGATGTGCACGTCGGGCGCTTCCGGGGGCTCGTACGGGCTGTCGACGCCGGTGAAGTTCTTGAGCTTGCCGGCGCGCGCCTTCTTGTACAGACCTTTGACGTCGCGCCTTTCAGCCTCGGCCAGCGGCACGTCGATGAACACTTCCAGGAACTCACCCTCAGGCAAGAGGGCGCGCGCCATGGCGCGCTCGGCGCGAAACGGGGAGATGAACGACACCAGCACGATGAGGCCGGCGTCTGCCATGAGCTTGGCGACTTCGGCGACGCGGCGGATGTTCTCAACGCGATCGGCGTCGGTGAAGCCGAGATCGCGATTGAGGCCGTGGCGAATGTTGTCGCCGTCGAGCAGGATAGTGTGACGGCCTTGGGCGTGCAGCTTCTTTTCCACCAGATTGGCGATGGTCGATTTGCCCGCGCCAGAGAGACCGGTGAACCAAGCCACGCGCGCGACTTGACCCTTGATTGCGGCGCGCGCGGCGCGGGTGACGTCCATCGCTTGCCAATGCACGTTCTGGGCGCGACGGAGCACATGGCGAACAAGCCCCGCCGCAACCGTGGCGTTGCTCATGCGGTCGATGAGGATGAAGCCTCCCAAATCTTGGTTCGCGGTGTAGGGCTCGAAGGCGATGAGGCGATCAAGGCTCAGATTGCAGGCGCCAATTTCATTCAGAGCCAGCACCTTGGCGGCCACTTGTTCCATTGAGTTGACGTTGATTTTGTACTTGATGTCGGTGACTTGCGCGGTGACGGTCGTGGTGGCGAGCTTCAGCCAATAGGAACGCCCCGGCAGCAAGGGCTCTTCGCTCATCCAAATGAGCTTGGCTTCGAATTGGTCGGCGACTTCCGGGGGGTCTTCCGCGACGGCGACAACGTCGCCGCGCGAGCAATCGATCTCTTCGGCAAAGGTGAGCGTGACGGACTGTCCGGCCGCTGCGCGCTCAAGGTCGCCGTCTTTGGTGACAATGCGGGCGATCGTACTCATCGCGCCGGTGGGGGCTACGCGTACTTTGTCGCCCGTATGCACGGCGCCGCTGGCGATCGTGCCGGAGACGCCGCGAAAGTCGAGGTTGGGGCGATTGACCCACTGCACCGGCATGCGGAAGGACCCGGCGGCGAGGCGGCTCTCATCGAGTGGTGCGTCCTCAAGGTGTGCGAGCAGCGGCGGGCCGGCATACCAGGGGGAGGCAGCGCTTCTTGTTGTAATGTTGTCGCCATTCAATCCCGAAACCGGGATCGCCACGAAGTCGGTGATCGTAAGCGCTGCGGCGAAGTCGCCGAACTCTGCGACGATGGCGTCGAAGATGTCCTTGGACCAGTCGACCAGGTCCATCTTGTTGACGGCGACGATCAGGTGGCGAATGCCCATGAGCCAGGCAAGGTAGGCGTGGCGGCGGGTCTGCGTGAGCACGCCCTTGC
>CAYRHK010000422.1:0-1568 GCA_964423825.1 uncultured Terricaulis sp.
TGAAGAAGAGCGAGTCGAGGTCGACGCGGATGACATCGCGCCACTTCTCGGCGCTCATCTTGTGGAAGAGGCCGTCTCGCGTGATGCCAGCGTTGTTGACCAACACGTCGACCGGCCCGCACTCGGCGACGACCTTGGCGATGCCCTCTGCACACTGGACTTCATCGCCCACGTCCCACTTGAACACCTTGATGCCGAGTTCCTTCGCCGTCGCCTCGGCGGCCTCGCTATTGCCGGCGTAGTTCGCCGCGACCGCGAAGCCATCAGCCTTCAACCGCGCCGAGATGGCCTTGCCGATGCCTCGGGTCCCGCCCGTCACCAAAGCTACACGCGCCATGCTCACGTCCTCCCAATTCGTCTGATGCGAACTCGGTGGCAACCCTTGCAAGAGTTCGCGCCGCTTGCAACACGAGGGGCGGTCTTGGGAGCGAAAATGGCCGACCTCGCCGAACGCCGCATCGAAACTGTGCGCCGCCACATGGCGCTTGAGGTGACGCACGATTGGGACGGCGTGATCGCCACGTTCGAACACCCGCGCTACGAAATGTATGGCGGAGGCCAGGTGTTCGACGGCGAGGCCGCCGTGCGCGGCTACTTCGCCGCCTCGCGCACCCCCTTCCCCGACCAGGGCAACGAGATCATCGCCGTCTCCCATGCCGAAGACACCGTGCTGGTCGAATTCTGGCTGACCGGCACGCACAAGGGGCCGCTCAAGGTCGGCGGGCGCACAATTCCGCCGACAGGCAAGAGCTTTCGCATGCGCATGGCGGCGAGCTTCGAGTTCGCGCCGGGATCGGACAAGATCGTATGCGAGCGGCCCTATTTCGATCAGGGCGCGGTGCTTAGAGCGCTGGGGATCGGGTGACCGGCCGCGCCATGAGACGAACGGTCATTCTCTATGCCTTGGCCCTGGCCGTCGGCGCTTTCGCGCTGCAATGGCTGCAGTACAATTACCTCGTCCGCGCCTTCTCCACCGAAATCTACATCGCGTTGATCGCTTTGGGTTTCGCGGCGCTGGGCGTCTGGGCAGGCATGCGGCTGGCGCGCCGTCCCGCCGCCGCAACGTTCGAGAAGAACACCGCCGCCATCGCCGCGCTGGGGATCACGCCGCGCGAAGAGGAAGTGCTGGCATTGTTGGCGGCGGGCAAGTCCAACAAGGAGATCGCGCAAAAGCTCGGCGTCTCGCCCAACACTGTGAAGACGCAGGTCGCCAGCCTCTATCAGAAGCTTGAGGTGCAACGGCGCACGCAAGCCGTGCAAAAAGCGCGCGAGCTTGGCCTTATCGCCTGAGATCGGCCCGCCAAACGGCCGATCTGGACGATTTCACCCGTTTGGGTGATGGAAAAACCGGCCGAGGCGCGGGCTAGCTCCGCTCGACATCAAGCCAAGGAGCGCAATTCCCATGTTCGCCATCGCCCTCAGATACGGCGCCATTTCCGGCGTTATCGTCATCGCCGTCATCATTGCCGGCATGGTCTATGCCGACGGCATCGGCGGGGGGCACGCCACCTCTTCGCTGTGGTTCGGCTACCTGATCATGATCCTGGCGCTATCGACGATCTTCCTGG
>CAYRHK010000423.1:0-1566 GCA_964423825.1 uncultured Terricaulis sp.
CGGCATTCCGACCTACGGCATGAGCGGCATGTTCTCGACCCCCGGCGAAACCAATGCCCATGGGCTCAACGAAAAAATCCGCGTCCAGAGCTTGTACCAAGGCCGCGAGTTTCTGGAGCTGATCGTCCGGGACTATATCCGGTGAGGCGGCTGCATCCACGCTGAGGAGGGCATGCATCTCCAAACCGGAGAGCATTCAATGCAGGTCAAATCCGTTGTGGCAGCGCTTTGCTGTTGGCTGTTTGCCGGAACCGCGATGGCGCAGACCGCGCCGACTGCCGAGCCGCCGGTCCAGGTCATGGTTCTGGGCACATACCATTTCCGCGCCGGCGGCAGCGACTACGTAGCCAACCAGGTGGACGACCACCTCTCCCCGCGCCGGCAGGCCGAAATCGTCGACGTGCTCGATCGGCTCGAACGCTACCGCCCCACCAAGATCGTCGTCGAACTCGAACCCCAACACGAAGCGGACTTCAACGCTCGCTACGCACGGTATCGCGCGGGCGCAGAATCGCTTGGCGTCAACGAGCGCGATCAAATCGGCATGGCGCTGGCCGCTCGCCTTGGCCACGATCGCCTGTACGCGGCCGATTTCAGCAACGGCATGGATTTCGACGCCATGCTCAACGCCGCGCGCGCCGCTGGGCAAACGCGCCTGCTGGCGCGCTTTGAAGCGGCCTTTGCCGCGATCCAGGCGCAGCAACGAGACGACGCGGCGCTAAGCGTGCGCGAACGCCTAGCACAGATGAATACGCCCGAGGCGCAGGCGCCTCACGCCATCTACATGACCATGGCCCAGATGGGCGCCCGCGATAATCCCGTAGGCGCGCGCGAAATGGGCAATTGGTGGACGCGCAACATGATCATCTTCGCGCAAATCGCCCAAGTGGCCGAACCCGGCGATCGAATTCTCGTCATCTACGGCCAGGGGCACAAATTCCTGCTCGACCAGTACTTCGCACAAGCCAACGAATTCGAACTGGTCGATCCGCTGGCGTACTTGCGCTGAACTCACGCGCCAATCACTTCACGCCCGATCAAGAAGCGCCGCACCTCTGACGTGCCCGCGCCGATATCGTAGAGCTTGGCGTCGCGCAGGAAACGTTCGACCGGGAAGTCCTTGGTGTACCCTGCGCCGCCGAGAGCCTGGATCGCTTCAAGCGCCATTTTCACGGCTGACTCGGAAGCATAAAGGATCGCCCCCGCCGCATCGTGGCGCGTGGTCTTGCCCGCGTCGCAAGCCTTCGCCACCGCATACACGTAGGCCCGCGCGGAATTGAGCGCGACCACCATGTCGGCGATCTTGGCCTGCATCAGCTGGAACGAGCCGATCGGTTTGCCGAATTGCTTGCGCTCGCGCACGTACGGAAGCACGACATCGAGGCAAGCCTGCATGATGCCGAGCGGGCCGGCAGCCAGCACCGCGCGCTCATAGTCCAACCCGCTCATCAGTACCGCGACGCCGCGATTGACGCCGCCCATGACGTTGTCTTCAGGCACTTCGCAATCCTCGAACACCAATTCGCCGGTATCGGAGCCGCGCATGCCCATCTTGTCTAGCTTCTG
>CAYRHK010000424.1:0-1562 GCA_964423825.1 uncultured Terricaulis sp.
GACCAACGAGGCGCAGGAGAACGTCGCGTTGCAGGTCGCCGAGCAGATGAGCGATTATCTGATCAGCGGCGCTGTCACCAACGCGCTCAACATGCCTTCGATCACGGCGGAAGAAGCGCCGCGGCTGAAGCCGTTCGCGGCGCTTGCGGAAAAACTCGGCGCCTTCGCGGGGCAGATCGCCGATGAAGGCTTGGAGGAAGTCGCCATCGAGTACGAAGGCGAGGTGACCAGGCTCAACATGAAGCCGCTCACCGCGACCGCGCTGGCCGGCATTCTGCGGCCTCTGCTACAGGATGTGAACGTCGTGTCGGCGCCAGCGCTCTTGAAAGAGCGCGGCGTGCCGCTGACAGAATCCAAGCGTGACGCGTCGCCGATCTACGACAGCCTCATCCGCATCAAGGTGAAGACCGGCGGCAAGTGGCGCACGTTGGCGGGCACGGTGATTGCCGGGGCGCCCAAGATCGCGGAAGTGAAGATGATGCAACTCGAAGCGCCGTTTCATCCGCACATGCTGTTCGTCAACAATTCCGACAAGCCCGGCTTCATCGGCGCGCTCGGCACGCTTCTGGGCGACGCCAAGATCAACATCGCCACCTTCCACCTGGGCCGCGAGGCGGAAGGCCAGGACGCCATCGCCATTGTTGGCGTCGATCAGGTTGTTCCGGATGCGGTCCTGGCGGCACTCAAGGCGCTGCCTCAGGTGCGTTACGTAAAGCTGTTGCGGTTTTAGCGCAGGGCCCGCCAAGGCGCGCGCTTTCTTTTGGCGCTCGCGGCGGCTAGCTTGCCGCAGGGAGTCGAAACTGATGCGAACGACAGCAGCGGGGATCGCCGCCTTTGGCGCGGCTATGGCGGCGGCGCCGGCGGCGCAAGCGGGCGTGGACGAATTCCACGTCGGCGCAATGGCGCACAATATCTGCGTCACCGATTGCAAGAACGCCAACAAAGAAGACGGCTTCAACGTCGAATTCCAGGTCTCGTTCGACAGCCCCGGCTGGCTTGAGTGGGCGGGATCGCCGCAACCTTACGTGATGGCGTCCGTCAATACCGAGGGCGACACCAGTTTCGGCGGCGTCGGCCTCGAATGGCGCTGGGATTTCGCCGAGGGTTGGGCGCTCGAGCCAGGCTTCGGCTACGTCATGCACGACGGCGCCACCAACAATCCCTACGCCAACGGCACGCCGGAGGCCGCCGCGTTTGCAGAAGAGAACGTGCTCCTCGGTTCTGAAGATCTGTTTCGCACCTCGATCGCGCTCACGCGCGACTTCGAAGGGCCCTGGGAAGCGCAAGTGCTGTTCGAACATCTGAGCCACGGCCAGATCTTGGGCGAGGGGCGCAATCAAGGCCTCGATCAGATCGGCGTTCGCTTCGGCTATCAATTCGATGAATAGCGCCGTCGCGGCATTCCGCGTGCGCGTGTAGGTACCAAGTCATGGCAGGCGTAGTCGTTGTCGGCGCCCAGTGGGGTGACGAGGGCAAAGGCAAGATCGTCGATTGGCTCTGCAATCGCGCCGATGTGGTGGTGCGCTTCCAGGGCGGTCACAATGCCGGCCACACGCTGGTGG
>CAYRHK010000425.1:0-1558 GCA_964423825.1 uncultured Terricaulis sp.
CAGCGCCAGGGCTATGAGCTGATGATGGCGCTCTGCGCGGGTACGAAAGACCAAAAGCGCATGGCGCAGGACGCCCTGAACCGCTGGTGGTGGCCCTCGCTGATGATGTTCGGGCCACCGGACGATAAATCGCCCAATACCGAGCAAAGCATCCGTTGGCGGATCAAACGCGAAACCAATGACGAGCTACGCCAAAAATTCGTCGACGTCACTGTGCCGCAGGCGGAGGCCATTGGGCTGAAGGTTCCTGACCCGGAGCTCAAATGGAATGAATCGCGCGACCATTACGATTTTGGCAACATCGACTGGGATGAGTTTTACGCGGTCGTCAAAGGCGAAGGCCAGGTCGCGAAAGAGCGCATGCAAGCGCGCATCAAAGCCTGGGAAGACGGCAAATGGGTGCGCGAGGCGGCGGCGGCGCACGCAGCCAAGCGCGCGGCGGCGAAACTAGCGGCGGAGTGAAGACGTGAGCGACACCAGCAACGATTGGCCGCTGTGGGAAGTATTCGTGCGCGCCAAGGGCGGGCTGTCGCATCGCCATGCCGGCAGCGTGCATGCCGCCGACGCCAAAATGGCACTTGAGCACGCACGCGACACTTACACACGGCGCATGGAAGGCGTGAGCTTGTGGGTGGTTCAATCAGCGCAAATCACCGCCTCTGACCCCGCCGAGTCCGGCCCGATGTTCGAGCCGGCGGAAGACAAGATTTATCGCCACCCGACGTTCTATTCGATCCCCCCACACATCAAGCACATCTGATGGCGAAGCCCGATCCCCTCTCCGTTTACGCACTCCGCCTTGGCGACGACTCGCTCGTTCTAGGCCAGCGTTTGTCAGAATGGTGCGGACATGCGCCGACCATCGAAGTCGATCTGTCGCTCGCGAACGTCGCGCTCGACCTGATCGGTCAGGCCACCCATTTCCTCGGCTATGCCGGCGAACGAGAAGGAAAAGGCCGTGACGCCGACAAATTGGCGTTTCATCGCGACGTGCTCGACTTCAGCAACTGCATCCTCGTCGAACAGCCGAACGGCGACTTTGCGCAAACTATCTCGCGGCAATTCTTGTTCTCGACCTACCAGGAATTGCTGCTCCAGCGCCTTGCGTCATCCAAGGACGAACGCCTCGCCGCGATCGCCGCTAAAGCCGTGAAGGAAGTGGCCTACCACCGCCAACTCGCCAGCGATTGGGTGGTGCGCCTCGGCGACGGCACGGACGAGAGCACACAGCGCATGAGCGCGGGGCTCGACTGGATGTGGCGCTTCGTTGACGAATTATTTGAGATGGACGCGCTGGAAGCGAAGCTGGCCATGAGCGGCTTCGCCGCGGACAAAACGGCGCTGCGCCCGGAGTGGGACGCGCGCATCGATGCCGTGCTTGCGGAAGCAACGCTGCAACGACCCGCGCCGCGCCGTCCCGTGCTCGGCGGCCGCAGTGGTCATCACAGCGAACATCTGGGTCACCTCCTGAGCGAAATGCAATTCCTGCAGCGCGCTTATTCTGGGGCTGTGTGGTGAGCGCAGTAAAACCCGTCGTCCCGGACGCGCGCAGCGCGAT
>CAYRHK010000426.1:0-1522 GCA_964423825.1 uncultured Terricaulis sp.
CCAGGTGCGTGCTGGTGATGTGATCCGTGTCAAGAATCGGGCCAAGAGCTTGGAACTATGTCACGAAAGCCGGACAGGCGGCTTACCTCCGCCGCCAAGCCCATCGCCAAGCGCTCTTGAAGCACGCAAGCGTGTATCACACGTTCACGCCCAAGCGCCACGCCCAATTCCGCCGAAGTGAAGCACCCCAACACGGGCGGCGCCTGCTTCCATAAGCCAATGTGGAGCGCCATCAGCTTTTCCCGACCGTCCTCCCCTCCGTCGCGGGCTTCGACAAGCATAGGAAGCGGTCGGTCACGGATCGCGGCTTCGACCTGAGCAGCGCCCAACGCAAGGCCCGCGGCCCGCAAAATCAGTCCAAGCCGCTCCAGGCAACGCCGCGCCAAGGCCGACTCGACCTGCAAGGCAAGATCATCGGGAACCTGGGTCTCCTGCTTCAAACCGCGCGCGAATACCCCCTTCTTGAGCACCCTGTCCACGCTGGCGCGATCGGCGCAGACCCACACGCCGCGCCCAGGCAGCTTCGCCGCAGCGTCAACCACCAGGACCCCATTCGGAGCGCGCGCGAAGCGTACAAGACGCGCCTCCGGCAGACTCTCTCCGCAAGACAGGCAGAGGCGCTCGCGCCCAGGGCGTGGCTTAGCCTCGGTCGGGGAAGACGGATGAGAGTTCATCGTCGTCGGCCTCTCCTGCCTCGGGAGCTTGCTCTTCCTCCAATTCAATCCACCCCGCCGCCAGTCGCGCGTTCAGCACCAACCCATCAGCCTGCTCCTGGGTGAGTTCAAACGACTCCAACAGCCCCGGTTCGCGCACACGCTCGCCATTTTTTGTCTCGAAGTAACCGCGCAGATCATCGCCGGTGGAGCCCGCAAAATCCTCCAGCGTCTTGAGACCCTTTTCCCCCAGCGCCACCAGCATCGGCCCGGTCAAACCTGGCACTGCCTTTAGCGCATCCTCGACCCCCAGTTCGATGCGCTTGGCCTCGAGTTCCGCAGCTTGCTTATCAAGATACTCTTGCGCACGCGCCTGCAACTCCTCGGCGATCTCGTCGTTCAAGCCCTCTATCGAAGCCAATTCCATAGGCTCGACGTAGGCAATTTCCTCCACACTTTCGAAGCCCTCTGACGCCAAGAGCTGGGCAAACATCTCGTCCACCTCAAGCGCCTTGATGAACAATTCGCTCCGAGTGGCGAATTCCTTCTGCCGCCGCTCGGACTCTTCCGCTTCGGTGAGGATATCGATCGACCACCCCGTCAGCTGCGACGCCAAACGCACGTTCTGTCCGCGCCGTCCGATCGCCAGCGACAACTGCGCTTCGTGCACGACCACCTCGACCCGCGCCTCTTCTGGGTCGAGCACAACCTTCGACACTTCCGCCGGTTGCAATGCGTTGACGATGAACGTCGCCGGGTCAGGAGACCACGGAATGATGTCGATCTTCTCGCCTTGCAGTTCGCCGACCACCGCCTGAACCCGCGCACCGCGCATGCCGACGCACGCGCCGACGGGATCGATGGACGAG
>CAYRHK010000427.1:0-1516 GCA_964423825.1 uncultured Terricaulis sp.
TGTCAGCCACGATCTGCGCACACCGTTGACACGTCTGAAGCTGCAGCTGGCGCTGCTGCCGCCCTCGCCTGAGATCGAGGACGCCAAGCGCGACCTGGCCGAGATGCAGGAAACGTTGGATGAATACCTGGCATTCGCCAAGGGCATTGCCGATGAGGCGCCCGCCCAGGTCGATCTTGTACGCCTTGTCGAGGAACTCGTTGCCGACACCCAACGCAGCGGCGTCAGCATTGCTTTGGAGAGCACTGGTCCCGCGCTGACCCCAGGTCGTGCGCGCGCACTGCGCCGTTGCCTAGCCAACCTGATCGACAACGCCGCAGCCCACGGTGATCAGGTTCGCGTCGGGATAGTAGGCCATGACGAAGCTTACGCCATCGCTGTCGACGACAACGGGCCGGGCATTTCGCCCGACCTTTACGAAGAGGCCTTCCGGCCGTTCTCGCGTCTGGACGAAACGCGTTCGCGCAATCAGAAGGGCGTGGGACTGGGGCTGGCCATCGCTCGCGACGTGGCGCGCAGTCACGGCGGCGATATTGTCCTCAGCCAAAGCCCGCTGGGCGGCCTGCGCGCTACGCTTCGCCTGCCGCGCCCGGCGTAAGAACCGCGAAATACCCTTCACAATCAAGCGTCAACGTTTCGCAACTGCAATCCTGCACGCCCACGCTTCCAATGCGCGCGAGTTTGAATAAAGTCGCGCCGCCGACGGCCAAGATCGGCGCCAAGAAGAAGCGGGCGTTTGGGTGATGGATGAAGGCGAGGGCGAACGGTATCACCGCGCCCGCATTTGCATCGACTTTGGCACGGCGTTGTCGAAGGCGTCGGTGTGTCTCGACCCAACCTTGCCGCTGGAGGTCGGCGTCAAACCGCTGCCAATCGGCGCCATCGCGCGCGCCGAGCATCCATTGCTGACGCCGTCGGTGTTGTACGTAGACGACAACCGCATGTTCTTCGGCCAGAACGCGCTGGAGCGCGCACGTCGCAGCGTCGAAGGGAGCGGCGACCCGCTGCTTTCGTTCAAGACTGTGCTGGGCGCCAGCAATGTCGGCGCCGCCCTCGCCAGCAAGCTGCGCCCGTCGATGGACCCGACCGGCACTTTCCTGCAGCGCGATGCGCTGGTGCTCTATTTGGCCTATCTCGATCAATTGATCCGCGAGACCATCGACCTCGCGCCGAACATTCCCAATGCCGTGATAGGCGCGCCGCGACGCTACACCAGCCCGGTATGGAAGCCAGGCAGCGGCGTCGACCGCACCTTCGAGGCCATCTTCAACGAAGGCGCCGCCGTCTCTGAGCGCATCGGCCAAGCCTTCTTCGAGTATGACGGCATTCCCATCGACGTCTGCAAGGAGGCGCTGCAATACGCAACCGCGCGTCCCGGCAACGGCCTGCTGGAGACCGGCATATTCGAGCCCCACGCCGCAGCAGCCACCGCGCTAGCATTTTCCAACGAGCCGACCCGTTTCGTCCTGGTGTTCGACATGGGCGCCGGCACCGTCGATTTCGCCGCCTTCGAGTT
>CAYRHK010000428.1:0-1514 GCA_964423825.1 uncultured Terricaulis sp.
TCACGTCGATCGCGCTCACGCGCGAGACCGAACGCGGCACGATGGAAAATTTGCTCGCGACCCCGGTGCGGCCGATCGAAGTGATGATCGGCAAAACGACGCCCTACATTTTCGTGGGCGCGATCCAGGTGGCGATCGTGATATCGGTTTCCGCGCTGCTTTTCCACATTCCGTTCACCGGATCGGTGTTCGCGTTCCTGGCGGCGGTAACGCTCTTCATCTTCACCAATCTCATGCTGGGCTATCTCATCTCGACGGCGGCGCGCACGCAGATGCAAGCGATGCAGATGACGTTTTTTGTGTTCCTGCCGACGATGCTTCTCTCGGGGTTCATGTTTCCGTTTCGCGCGATGCCGCAGTGGGCCCAGGCCATCGGGGAGGCGCTGCCAATCACACACTTCCTGCGCATGGTGCGCGAGATCGTGCTCAAGGACGCCGGCTTTAGCGACATCTGGGGCGACATGGGCCCGCTGGCGCTGATCTTGCTGATACTCAGCACGCTGGCGCTGCTTCGCTTCCGCCGCACGCTGGACTAAGGGGGCGCATCCAACGCCATGCCTGACTGCAACAATCGGCAAGGCGCAACGGGGTGGTCGCGCCGTCGCAAACGCCACAGACGGCCTATGTTCCGCCGACAAAACAACGCCATGGCGCCGACTCATGCTAAGCGCGGGTCATGCAAGCTCTCGCCCAATCCACCGCCGTAGTCCTGGCCAGCATTTCGCTGGGCTGGATCATGTTGTTCTCGTTCGTGCTGGCGCCGGTGGCGTTCAAGACGTTCGACCAGGGCCGCGCCGAGCGCCTGGTCAAGCAGGTGATGAACTCCGGCCACGGACTGTTGGGCCTGATCGCCATTGGCGCGGGGGTCGCGGCGTTCGCGTCGGGCGCGGTGGCGGGCGCAGCTGTTGCGGCGGTCGCCGGCGTGTTCGCGTTCCAGTGCCGTTTTGCGCTCGCCCCGCGCGAGGATAAGCCGATCAAGGGTCACCGCGTGCTGAAGACGGCGCGCATCGTCGCCTCGTCGCTGACCGCCTTCATCATGCCAGTGCTGATCGCCGCCATCGTGCTGACGATCCTGGGCATTTGAGCGGCCCGATTGATGTCGTACAAGAACTAGCGCCTCCCTCCCCCTGGAGGGGGGAGGGGCAGGGGTGGGGGTGAACCTGTTGCTGCGCCCGGTTAGCGACAGTCTGAGCCCGTTGAAGATGACGCGGCGGAGCGCAGACCTCCACTTTGATAAGCTCAGCATGACGCCAACTGGCCGTTGCGCTTCACCCCACCCCCTTACCCCCTCCCCCTCTAGGGGAGGGGGAGGCGCAAGCGATGCGAACCTCCTCAGTACCGATAATGATCCGGCTTGAACGGGCCGTTCGGCGCGACGCCGATATAGTCGGCCTGCGCCTTGCTCATTTCAGTGAGCTTGACGCCCAATTTATCGAGATGGAGGCGCGCCACCTTCTCGTCGAGGTGCTTCGGCAAGGTGTAGACCTTCTTTTCGTACTTGGCGCCGTTGGTCC